>NZ_JARCJL010000023.1:0-64065 GCF_028890025.1 Phaeobacter sp. PT47_59 | reverse complement strand
ACGCTCCAAGGCGCTCGCCCCAAACTGGCCGACTTTTGCTCCGCCACAATGGCCGAATTTTACTCCGCCGTTGACACTGATGATCATTTCCTCATCGAGGACCAGTTAGCCAACATCAAAGAAGCCCGGCGCGCGGTCGTAGTGAACGCTCTGCAACCCCACGCCGCAATTCGCAGCGCCGCAGTGCAGGAAGCCAGTAAACAGTGAACGAAGATAAGGGTGAGGGCGTCGCGATCGCCAATCTGATCGGGACCGATGGGTGCAGTGTTGTTGGTTGGGTTTATCGCTGGAGGACAGGCTCACATGCGGTGATGTGGGACGTCCAAGGGCCCCAGCCGGTATCGGAAACCCGGCCGGATATAAGTGACGAACAGAAGCAAGAAATCGACTTCGATGCGCTGACGAGGATCGGAAGAAGCGACGACGGGTGAACAGAGCGAACCCGCGGTGTTTGCCTAAACGCCAAACAGCATGTGGACCGCGAAGCGTATGCGGTGCGGTCGTGCAAGCCAAAGAAGCCGTCTTCCATGACAAATCTACGTAGCGGCAGGTCAGTAGTTCACCTGCTCGAACCCGTAGTTGCCGTCATAGTCACGCCAATCGACGAAGACGGATCGGTGATAAATGCCAGGGCAATGCTCGCCCCAACGTTCAAGTCCCACATGGGCCTCGGGCAGGGCAGTTATCGAAGATCGCTGCCATGAGAAATCGCCTTGGGTCCCGTAGGTGCCGAGGACCACGGTCGCGCTTCGGTTACAATCCCCATCGCGCCCGGACTCGTGCTGTCGTGCATACCGTACATCGAAGACGCGGATGGACCGCACGAAATTGAACTCTGGCCCGCTGATATCGATGTCCGCGCGGTCCTGAACGAGCCGCAGGGCGAGGTCGGTGGGAACGAGATTATCTACTGGCAAGGATTGAAGCGGTCGACGGCTGTCGGTTCGGTACAAGGCTTCAAAGATGCCGCCAGCGTTGTTTTGTAACCGATCGTTCTCGTAGGAGGCGCCCATGGGACAGCGCCAGATTTGCAGCGGTGGTTCGACCGGCCAAGGTGTAATCCGCCGGATAAATTCGGCGCGGGCTCGGGCGCAAGGGACGGAAGCAGGCCAGCCGCCAGACAGGCACAAGAGGATCGCGCAATCGATCGGGTATGTCTGCGCGCGGGCGGGTATTGGCAGCGAAGAACCTGTCACGGTCAAAGCGACTGCGACCGAGGGGAGGAGCTTCTTGAGTAAATGGCGCATGCTGTGGAGCCTCCGTGATAGGAGTTCAGCATACATACAATAATATACTATCGCAACGCTAAGTATAAAGTCGCATAATGAAGTTTATGTTAATAAATAGGTACAGTCTTTTCTCTCAGCCAAAGAGATTAGTCAGAAAATCAGTGAGCATTACTGCGCGGATCAAACCGCGATGATCGCCTCGAGCTTGGTTCCATTAAACGCGGTCAGACAGTTTTCAATGTCCGATTGATCTCGGTACAAGCAAGCCGCTGTCGACAAGGCGTCCGCCAATCCCGCTGATGGCGCCGAGATTGAGATCTCGCGCCATAGCGGTCGCACGGGTACGCCGGTCTTCGGGTCAAGGATGTGGCTTTCACCGTTTTTGCCTTCTCCAAACGTTGTTCCTTTGGGTGCAGAGGTGGCGAGTGCGCGTGTCTTTAAAGGCACCTGACCGCCAGCGGCCAATTGCACGGGCCAAGCGTCTCCTTCTGGTTCCCCTCCCAAGGCGCGGAA
The DNA here is from genome assembly GCF_028890025.1 of Phaeobacter sp. PT47_59. NCBI lineage: Bacteria > Pseudomonadati > Pseudomonadota > Alphaproteobacteria > Rhodobacterales > Roseobacteraceae > Phaeobacter > Phaeobacter sp. PT47_59. The sequence continues at coordinate 62,323 of NZ_JARCJL010000023.1, read as the reverse complement.
CTCGCCCGTGTCGATCAAAACGTTATCGAGCCCCCCGTCGGCTAGGAGATCAGCAATACGATCCGCAATGAGGCCTTGTGCGATGCCGTTGAGCGTCAGAGCCATACCGGGCTTGAGCGTGATCCGATCGGGTGCAAATTGTACTTTGTTCCAGCCGATCACATTGCGCGCCGCTGCCAAATCGCTCGTTTCAGGTGCACGCCCTTCGATTGCAGAATCCGCGTAGACACGCCAGAGCGGCTGGATCGTTGGATCAAACCGACTTTCGGTCGCGTCATGTACTCGGCCGGCCAGCGACAAGCACTGTAACAACTCGAACGGCGGGACCTCTAGAGAACCCTGCCGATTTAGCCGCGAAAGCGCGCTATCGGGGCGAAATAGGCTGAATACGTCTTCCAGACGGTCGATCTCGGCCGCGACGCGGGCCGCGATAGCCGCGGCGTCGGGATGGGCCAGCCGCAGCGTTGCGCGCGCGCCGAGCGCCCGGCCCTGCCATGTATGCATATCCGCCCGCGCCATCGCGGAAGCGGGAAAGGTGGTCGCGGCGGCGAGGATAGTCAGCATCCGGCGTCGGGATATCATGGTCATCTCAGTCTCCCATCTTGTCGGACAGCGCGCGGAGGCGGTCCTGAAACGCGCTGCCGTCAGTGTCGTGAACCAGCTCCACCGGCGCCAACACCGCCGTGTCGGGAATCTCGTCGAGCGTCATCACCGCGCCGCCATGGGTCGCGGCAAAGTCCTGCGCCGCGACGGGGTCGGAGAAAGGCACCAGTTCTGGCGCGCCCATGCCGCCGACGACATCCGCGCCCACCACAAAGATCGCCTGTTCCGCGTCGATCCAGTTGTTTGCTCCGGGCGCGTCCCAGCTTGCGCCAGCGGCCCCCATGTCATTGACCCAGACGGCGACAACCTCGTGGCTTTGTTCGGGCATCCGCAGATAGGCCACGACATCGCGCACCTGACTGAAGAACAGCGGCGCGCCGGGAAGCCCGCCCAGATGCGCCTGAGCCTTGGGTCCGTCATGTTCGAGCAGGTTCATCTGGCAGTAATGCCCGACGGCCTCGGCGTTCAGCGGCAAAGGCGTTGTGTCCTGCGCCACGTCTTCCTTGCAGGCCGCAAGGGCCAGGCAAAGCAGGACAGGTGAAAAGCGTTTCATGCGTCCACCTTTCTGAAGGTCAGCGCGGCCAAGGCCAACGCGAAGAAGGGCCAGGTCACCACCGAGCCGAGCGATTGCCATTGCGGGATCGTTCCTGCCGCACCTGCAACTCCGGAAGCCGCGGCGCTGGCCTCTGCGGCGCTGAGATTGAACAGTCGGAACGCGTCAGCCGGATTGGCAAGGAGTGCGACAGGGAAGACCTGCGTGGTAAAGACCCCACCGTTATCGGCGACGACCGCCGCGAGCAGCCCCAGGTCGTAGAGCACGACAAGGCCTAACCAGACGCCGATGGCCAGTCCGGCGGCTCCCGAGGCGCGGCGCGACATGGCCGACACCGCGTAGCCGATGCCCAAGAACGTCGCGCCAAGCAGGACGGACGTCCATGTCAACCGCCAGAGCGCGCCAACCCCAGCGACCGCCTCGGGGTCTGTACTGATGGCGATCAGGGCGGCAGATCCGTAACCCGCAACCAGCGCAACGATCAGGATGGCCACTTGGGCCAGCAGCTTTCCAGCCAGCACTTCCCACCGCGCCACCGGGTAGGTCAAGAGCAGAGGAAGCGTTCCACGCTCGACCTCGCCCGCAATTGCGTCGAAGGACATGAGCAAGGTGACCAAAGGCACCAGATAGACCGAGAGCGAGGTGAGCGACGCCACGACCACCGACAGTTTGTCTGCACCAACCGCCCCGGTGGGAGCCGACCCGGCGGCGGAGAGCACCAGCGAGAAGACCACCATCAGCAGCACCGCGATCAGCACCCAACGGTTGCGCCGGGCGATGTTCGCCTCGATCCGGGCGGTGGCGAGGATGCGCGCGATCATTGGCCGTCCCTCCGGCTGAAATGGCTGTAGATGTCTTCGAGACTGGGCGGGATCACCTCAAGATCAGCGACCTTGCCGCGCATCTCGGAAATCCGCGCCAGCGTGGCCAGCTTGTCGTCCTGAGCGCAGGTCAGGTGCAGGCCTTTTTGGGTCTGGATCGCATTTGGGAACGCTTCCATCAGTTCGGACGCGTAGTCGTTCATCGCTGTCATATGCAGCGCCACCGGCAGCGCCGCCTTGCTACGCAGATCGGAGAGCGAGCCTTCGGCCACCATGCGACCGCCAGACAGGATGAAAAGCCGGTCGGTGCGCGCCTCCACTTCGGTGAGCGCATGGCTCGACAGCAGGATGGCGGCACCTTCGGCGGCAAGCCCGTCGAGCAGTTCGTAGAAATCGCGCCGCGACACCGGGTCGAGCCCGCTGGTCGGCTCATCGAGCACCAGTAGGCGCGGACGTCCGATCAGCGCCTGCGCAAGGCCTACGCGCTGCCGCATGCCCTTGGAATAGGTGCCGATCCGGCGCGTCGCGGCATCGCCCAGACCGACCCGGCCCAGCAGGTCGCGCGCGCCCTTGGGATCGACGCCGCGAAGGCGCATATAGAAGGTGATCTGCTCCAACCCGGTCAGCGCCGAATGAAAGGCTGCGTTCTCGGGCAGGTAGGCCACGCGCTCGCGCGCCTCAGCCTCGCCGGGCGTCGCCCCGCAAACGGTGATGTCACCGCTGTCGGGCGCAATCAAGCCGAGGATGATCTTCATCATCGTCGACTTGCCCGCCCCGTTATGGCCCAGCAGCGCCACCCGTTCTCCGGGGGCGACCGAGAGCGAGACATCGGACAGGGCGTGCACCCCGCCGAAGCGCTTAGTGAGACGAGAGATCGTTAACGTCGAAATCATCCATATCGCTTTCATCGCGGCGGGCGGCGGCCTCTGCCTCCATCGCCGTATATTCGTCGGGCACCACGATCTGCGGTGCGTTCATCAGGGGGGCGCTGTCAACAACGCCTCCGGGCAGTGTCGCCGGGAAGCTGGATTGCGCCCAGCGGATCAGTTGCACGGCGGGCGCTCCGGTGAGCAGCCGTGCCGCAGGTTGCGACCACAGGATGTGGTCCATCAGGTCGTTGGGCCGGAACGGGCTGTCGGCGATGCCGTCGCCACCAAGGTCGAAACCGGGATGGTCGGACCAGTAATTGCCACGGCCCTCGAAACTCCATTCGATATCGCGGGTGCCTACATATTTCACCTGCTCGCGGTTACCGATGAAGGCGTTGCCGGTCAGCACGTTGCGTTCGGAACCGGCGGTGAAGTGAATGCCGATCTCGCAGCCCTCGAAACGGTTGTTGTAGATCAGGTTCTTGTGTGCGTTGTAGATAAAGGTGCAGCGGTTCGCGCCGCCGCGCACGAGGTTGCCCGACACCTCGGCATTGTTGGCGTAGTTGAGCATCACGCCATGGCTGATGTCAGACAGGCTCAGGTTGTCCTTCACGATGATGTTGTTCGAAAACATGATCGCGTAGCCCAACCCGTTGCCGATGGACACGTTGCCCGACACTTCGGAATCGTTGGTATACATGTAATGCACGGCAAAGCGCAGGTCGCGGAAAAGGTTGTTGCGATAGGTGCCGGTGCGCGACGCATTGGAAAAGATGCCATCGCGGCCCCAGCGCACCGAATTGCCCTCGACCAGCGTGCCGGGAGAGTTCCAAACATAGATGCCGTTGCCCCGGTCGTTGACGCGGGCCTGCTGCGTGCCCTCGATGGTGTTGCGCAGCACCTGCGCGTCGCGCCCGCCATGCACATCCACGCCGTGCAGGTTGCCGATCACCCGGTTGTCCGCGACCACGGCGCGATCCGCGCCCTTGAGGATCTTAACCCCCGCATCGAGGGCCTCGCTGTCCATGCCCGACCCGGTCACGGTCAGCCCCCGCAGCGTCACATCCGGCGCGTCGATGGTGACGACAGTGCCCTGCCCCATGCCGTCGATCACCGCCGTCTGCGGCCCGGTCACGGTCAAGGGGCGGTCGATGGTGATGGCACCTTCGTAGCGTCCTTCGGAAAGCATCAGCACATCGCCGGGTTGGGCCCCGGCGATGGCTTTGGCAAGCGTGCCCTGTCCCGCCGTCACGGCGATCTCGGCCGCCCAAAGGGGCAGCGCGACAAGCAGCGTCAGCACAAGGGTCAGGGCACGCATGATGGCTCAGCTCGCCCGCGGTTCGACGAACATCCGGCCGCGCATCTCCATGTGGAGCGCGTGGCAGAACCACTGGCAATAGTACCAGTAGACACCCGGCTGCGCCGCGGTGAAGGTCACAGACGAGGTTGCCTGTGGCCCGACTTCCATCGCGAGACCGTGGTTGCCGAGGGTGAAGCCGTGGGTCAGGTCGTCGATGTCATCGAGGTTGGTGACATAGACGGTCACTTCATCCCCCTGCTGAACAGTGAACGTCTCGAGTGAGAAGTTCGGCGCCTGGCTCGACATATAGACACGCACCTTGTTGCCGTCGCGGATCACCGTGTCCTGCCACTCGTCGAGATCGACACCGTCGGCTTCGGCCTGATTGCGGGCGTCCTGCCACATCGGATCATTCCGATCCCAGACCGATTTCGGGCTGACCTTGGACGGATCGACGATGATCGAGTCGTGCGGCTCGGCAAAGGTCGGGCCGTCATGGATCAGCGTCAGGTCGTCCCCGTCGATCGCGAACAACTGTTCGTTTTCCGGCTTGAGCGGCCCGACATTGAGGAACCGGTCCTTGGAAAACTTGTTCATCGTCAGGTAGTATTTGTCGGTCGCGTCAAGCGTTTCGCCCATCACGGTCGAGTTGTGGCCGGGCTGGTAATGCACGTCCTTCTTGACGATGATCGGATCCACGTCTGCACCGTTATATAGTTCGATCGCCTTCTCGATGTTCCACTTCACCACCTGGCTGTCGAGGAAGAGCGTCGTATAGGCGTTGCCCTTCCCATCGTAGCAGGTGTGAAGCGGCCCGAGACCGAGTTCCGGTTCGGCCACCACGACGCTGCGCGGATCGGCGTCTTCGTTGAACACCGCGTCGAGCTTGCGCACGTCGATCACGGACACGGTCGGCGACAGCTTGCCCGCTACGCAGAGGTGAACCTTGTCGGGCGCCATGTTGATGCCGTGCGGGTTGTTCGGGATCGGGATGTAACGCGTGTACTTGTTGTTCTGCCCCTTGCGCCCGTCCAGCACCTTGACGCCGTTCAGTTCCTGGTAATCCCCCGCCTCGATGCCTTTCTCGATCTCGGCGATGTTAAACACGACCACGTGGTCCATGTCCTTCTCGGTCATCTCGGGCAGGGTCATCCCCATTTCCGAGTTGTACGATGTCGAGAAGGCGTATTTGCCGTCGTAATCGCAATCGGTGTTGTCGAGGTTGCCCGTCACCATCACCTGCCATGCGACCGTCATTTCGTCGGCATTGATGGCGGTGTAGAAGTTCACGTACTTGTCGGGCTCATCGAGGATCTGCCCGTCATTGACCATCGGCACTTCATCCTCGCCGTTGGCGAATACGTAGTTGGTGCGCGGCCATTTCTGCGGACGCAGGCCGTGGATCGCCTTGGCGTTCGGGATTTCGATGATCTTGTCGCATTTCATCACGTCGCAACGCACGCGAGCGACGCGGGTGTTGGCCTTGTCGTTCATGAACAGATAGCGCCCGTCATAGGTGCCTTCGGTGAAGGACATATGCGGGTGGTGCAAATCGCCGTTGGGCGGGAATTCATGACCGTTGGCAGCCAGATAGGCCTTGGTCTTTTCGGTAAGGCCTTCAGTCAGGATCTTCTTGGATTCATTGGTGATGCCCCAACCGGTGGCCGAGCAGATGTTGAACACCGGCACGCGCATCAATTCACGCATCGACGGGATGCCCAGAATGCGCATCTCGCCGCACTGGCCCGAGGACCAGAAGCCGTAATATTCGTCAAGCTGGCCTGGGGCCACTTCGGCACCGGTTGCGGCGCGTGCGCTTGTCGTGCCGACAACGGTGGCCGCACCGACCGCGGCGGTTCCCGTCAGCATCGCGCGCGAGCCGAACGCTCCGGCAAGTGCCGCGCCCCCGGCCGTGGCGCCCAGAAGGCCCCGGCGTGTAATTGGCAGTTTCTTTCCCTCAGACATAAAATATCCTTTCAGGTTGCAGGGTGAGTCTTGGGTTGGTTCGGATGCCCGGAGATGTCGCGGCTCAGATCGGGAGCGGCCCCGACCTTGGCGCGCCGCTTGATCTTCTTGATGACGACCGGGCATTGGGCTGTGGACTGGTACAGCACTTGGCAGTGCAGGCAGTTGATGCATTCGTTCGGATTGATCTCACCCGTGGGGTGGATCGCCTGAACCGGGCATTGGTGCGCGCAGGTCTGACACGGGTTGCCGCACTCGTGATACCGCTTGAGCCAGTCGAACATGCGCAACCGCGCCGGGATCGCCAAGGCTGCGCCCAGCGGGCACAGGTAGCGGCAGAAGAACCGTTCCACGAACAGCCCGGCGATCAGCAGCGCTGCGGCATAGGCAACGAAGGGCCAGGCGCGAACGAAGTTCAGGATGATCGCAGTCTTGAACGGTTCGACCTCGGCCAGCTTTTCCGCCTGTTCGATACTCATCAGCGACACGCCGAAAAGACCTAGGAAAATCATATACTTCACCGGCCAGAGCCGTTCATTGAGCCCCCAGGGCAAGGTCCATTGCGGGATGCGTAGCGCGCGGGCGATCTGGTTGAGTAATTCCTGTAACGCGCCGAACGGGCATAGCCAGCCGCAATAAGCGCCCCGCCCCCAGAACAGCAGTGCAGCCGCGACCGAGAACCAAAGAATGAAGGTCAGCGGATCGAGAAGAAACGCCTGCCAGCTAAACCCTTCTGTCAGCGAGTTGAACAGCGCGATGAGGTTCACGACGGACAGCTGCGCATTGGCGTACCAGCCCAGGTACACAAGGACCACCGTAAGGAAACTCATGCGAAACCAGAAGAACACGCGTTCATTGCGAGTCGCGATGTTCTGGAAGAAGAATACAGCCGTCAGCAGAATCAGCATCACGCCGAGGACGATTATCTCCGTGGTCTTGTCCGCCCAGATGCGTTTCCAGAGCGCCTGATGTGCCTGGCTCTCCGATTGGGTCGTTACGTTGGTCACAGACGCGGGAACCTCGGGCGCAGTGGGTGGTGCGATCGAGCGGAGGTATTGGTCCGGCAATCGGTAGCCCAGATCGAAGGTGGTGAAGATCTTTTCGATGGCCCCGACTTCGCGCTGGACCAGCAGCTGGATGCGGAAGGGTTCGGTTGGATCAAAGCCACTGTCGGCGGGGATCTTGAACAGGTCCGCCTCGTTGAATTGCGGCGCGCCCTCGGCGGCAATGCCGTTGATCCGCTGGTGCATCCGGTCGCGGAAGCGCACCGAGATGTCGTCTTGAATGAGCACGATCCGGTCAAAGATGCCGCCGCGCACATAGCCCGACCCCTTGAAGGAATAAAGCCCGCGCCCGAAAATCGCGACCGCATGGTCGCCCTCGTCCAGCCACTCCTGAAGATTGGCGGCGCGCGCCTCGCCCAGGAGTGCCTCGGCAATCGCGGGGTGCGAAATCAATGTGGCGTGCATCTCGATGAAGGTGGTCTCGGGCGCTTCGGTCAGCGCACGGTCTTCGGCGCGTGGATCATCCATCGCTGCGAAGGCCGCATTGACCTGACCCACATCTAGCGACAGCCGCCGCAGCGTGCCGTCACCTTCGAGTGTCATCCAGTCATCTGCCGCCGCAGCGTCCGGGTCAATCTCGAAACGCGGTCCGGTTTCGACCTCCACGGCAAGCCCGCCAAGCCCCAGCTGGCGTGCAACTTTCAGACCGGCACGGATGATGGAATCGTCGATGACCATGATCGTGACGGTCGCGCCCGAGATGATGTCGAGCTCGTGCGACGTGCCGCCGGATTCGGCCTCCGCCACAAGATCAAGACCACGATAGTTCGCCACCAGCGCCTTGACCTTGGCGTCCGGGATCCCGATCAGGACAATCGGTTCGTAGTGTTTGACAAGTTGGACACCGATCACCTGTGCCGCGTCATCAACGGCGACCATCGTGTGGATCGGTTTGCCGGAATAGCCTGTTGTCGAGACGAAATCCGACGTGATGAAGGCCCAGCCGATCTGCTCCTGATCGCGGAGTACCTGAACAACGGGAAGGTCATCATGTACGCGACCGAATCCTGTCGCTCCTTCGACCACATCTCCGGCGGCAATATTCGGCAGGAGACGGGATAGTTCGGATTGTGCCTGCGCGAACTGCGCGAAAAGCGACGTACCAAGGCACAAGAGCGATACCCAGAGAAGGGAACGAAGTAAGGTCATGAGCGGATTTCCATTTGGTCAATCTGCCCAATCTGCGCGGCCGGGGGGGGGGGGCGCGCGGATCGGCAAACAGGTATTCGCTTCGTGAGATCAAGGCGTCCGTCGCCTCAGGTGCGAGGGTCTGTTTCAGAAACAGGACCGTTACGTCCGGGACGATGCCCGGCAGGGCCGGATCGTCGGCAATGATACAACAAGCGTGCGTTTGGCCGCAGCCTTGATTTGGTGTGACCGGCTGGCCATCTCGCCCAAGGCGTACAACCTGAACCACGCCATCGAGACAAAGCTCGACCATCATCGTGTCCGACGCAGCCACGCCGCGCGATGTCGGGCCAGTTAGCACGAGCGCGAGCGACAGGAATGCCAGTGCAAAAATGGAGGCTACGGATTTCATAGACCGACACATATTCGATCTCAACTGTGCGGAGTTTGATGCAGCGCAAATAGAAACATCATAGACCTACTTTCTGACGCAAGGTCAGTTCAGAACCTCGTGCCGGGACGGCTCTGCATGCGCGGAAATGAGCGTAGCAACGACCAAGTCGCGGCAATGCAAATTTCACCTCGACGATTTCAAGCGCCCAAAAACGGATGAGAGGTCTATTTCGAGCACCCCGGCGCATCACGCTGCACCCTCGATCACAGTCGACCGATCAAGAACCTTGCGGCACCACCCCAGAGTCGCGGGTTCGTTCGGGTGCAGCCGTGTCGCCATGCCGTCCGCAAAGGTCTCGAAGGCGGCGCGATGTGCCTCTGATAGCCCTAACAGAACCGGCACGTCCCGAGCAAGTGCGTCAGCAATGAAGGTGCGAAAGCCACGTCCCTCGACCTCGCTAAGGCCAAATTTGTTCAGTATGACAAGGTCGGCCCCGTTCGTCGTCAGTCGCGCAGTCGTCAAGCCAACCGCCTCCTCCAGCGCCCCGGCATCCATCCGGCAGGCAGATGAGCCTGCGCCCAAATCCTGTGTGATCCGCACCATCGGACCTTCCGGCAAAAGCCAGAGCGTGCTGCCGCAATGACCGACGGGATGGTCCGGATCGCTTGCGCGCACGGTCCCCAGCAGCCTGACCCCATCCTGCACCAATCGGGCAACGACCGAGGACAGCAGCCTGTCCGTTTCACCGGGTTTGGTCCCGGTCAGAGTTGCAAGGTTCATGGGGCAGCCTCGAGTCTGGTCTGTGGTTTTTAGCGCAGAACGGGAACAGCATGGGGGCAGACGCTTTGCGCGTCCTTGACCGCCATGTTCAACGACCGTGCAATGCGTTCGGCCCGGGTGATGACGTGGGCGGCGCCCTCGGGCGTGCAAACTTCGTGCGCCGTTTCGCGAAACAGTGACAGCCAACGGTCGAAATGCGCCGCCGAGACCGGCAAGGTGGTGTGCGCAGGCACCGGTGCGCCATGATACCGTCCGGTCATCAGCGCGACCGAGGACCAGAAGTCGACCATTCGATCCAGATGCGGGCCCCAATCGTCGATCCGGTCCGCAAAGATGGGGCCGAGAACTGCATCGCGCCGGACCTTACCGTAAAACCCGTGCACAAGGACTTGCAGCATGTCTTCGTCGAGCCCAGTTTCGGCCATGACCGCCCGCGTCATTCTTGGTCGCGCGGAGGACACCTTTGGGTGGTTTGTTGGATCATGATACATCGGCCGTCCCTTTTTCGTTGCTTTCGACCGTACGCGCGCTAATGCGCATTGTAAATGCCAATTCAAAAGCGAGATTGCCGCATGCGCCTGACGTCATTTACCGATTACGGACTGCGTATGTTGATGCGGATGGCCAGCGCGCCTGAGCGGGCGTTTTCCACGGCGGATCTTGCCGACGAATTCGGCTTGTCGCGCAATCATCTGAGCAAGATCATGCAGCGGCTGGCCAGTGCCGGAATTGTCGAAACGCGACGCGGCGGTGGTGGCGGTGCGCGTCTGGCGCGGCCCGCGTCAGAGCTTCAGCTGGGTCAGGTGGTGTCCGTACTGTAGGCGGACCAACCAATCGTCGAATGCTTTGGCCCCGGAAAGTCCCAATGCACACTCGAAAAGCAGTGTCGCCTGAAAGCCCGGCTGCGGTCTGCCGAAAACGCCTTTATTGCCGATCTCGATCGCTCCACGCTGGCGGATATCGCCTTGTCAGAACCCCAGAGCGCCGCCTGATCCTCTCACCCACGAACCGCAAAGGACCTGTCATGACATCCTGGCTCCCCACCCTGATCACTGCCAACCCCGAAGAGGGCTATGATCTTGCGGTCAAACTGTCCCGGATCGCGATCAAGCTGACGCAACCCGATGCCGAGATACGGGACAAGCTGCGCCCTGAATATGCGGAGGATGCCGGTGCTCTGATCGCCGTCAGCCAGGTCGTCGCGACGCATTTCGCGACGATTTCCGCAGCCAACAATTACTGGCGCGACGCGTCCTGAATCGGCGCCTGACCGGTTCCCGCTCATGTCAAAGCACAAGCGGGGCCAGATACAACCCCAACATCAATAGGCAAAGCCCGGTCAGGCCCATGTCGAACCCGCGCCGCCACTGCGGAGCCTGTTGCAATCCCAGATATTGCGCAAGGATGATCCGGGCCTTCTGCCACGCAAGCGCCATCGCGGCCATACCCGCCAAGACCGGCCATTGCCCCCAGACTCCTGAAGCCGACAGGGCGGTCGAGCCGAGGCTGAGCGCAATCAGCAATACCCAAGCGATATGAAGCGAACGGCGTTTCATTGCAGAAGATAGATCACGGGAAAAAGCAGCACCCAGACCAGATCGACCATGTGCCAGAACGCCGTCGCGTCCTCGATATTGTCGACATGATCGCGCCAGGCGACGAGCAACAACAAAACGATTCCCGCCTCGACATGCGCTGCATGGAAACCGGTCAGCATGGGGAGTGGGCAAAACCTGGTGGTTGACGTGGTAGGGTAAGGTTTCGGAACAAGGCGGGACCCACCATGGATGTAAGCATTTTTGTCGAGACGACTTTTGGCGATGGAGAAACCAAGAGGCGCAATATCGGTCGACTTCGCCGTGCGCCGGATGAGTTTGGTTTCGATAATGTGGGCCTTCTCCTCGACGACGCAAAGACCTTGTTGAGACGCTTGCAGGAAGCGATTGTGCAAGATCAGGTCGGTGAAGCAATAGAGGCTCGCCGGAAATGCGATGGCTGTGGCAAACACCGCGCGATCCATGATGATCGAGGCTGTATTCTCGACACTCTTTTCGGGCGAATTCGGGTGAAGTGGCCAAGGCTTCGACGCTGCTTGTGCCAACCGGCTGGGATCGCGAAAGCTGGACCGCAATCACCACTTTCCGGACTGTTCTCTGACCGTGCGACTCCCGAGCTTCGGCGCCTGCAGGCTGAATTGGGGGCCAGGCACTCGTTTCGGGAAGCCGCTCGATTGATCGGGATGTTCCTGCCCTGTTCGGCTCAGTCGAACACGACCGTTCGAAATCGCTTGGGTCGCATTGCCGACGAGTTGGGCCACGACGACGCAAGCCAAGGAGACGCGGATACAATCGCACGGCCCGCCCCACTGACCGTTTTCCTGGATGGTGCGCATATACGATGTCGGCCGGAGTACCAGAAACGCCACCTCGATGTCGTGGTCGGCAAGGTTGAAAGCCCCAATATGAGCCGGCGGTTTGGCCTCGTGCAGCAAGCCGCCAGTGCTCCTGCAAAGCAGCTTCGACATGACCTGATTGCGCAGGGCTGGGATGGTCAGAGCAAAGTAACCGTGATCTCAGATGGCGAACCTGCACTGCCGAATTTGGTGAGGCGTGCCGTTCGAGGTCCAGTCACCCATATACTGGACTGGTGGCATATCTCGATGCGGGTCAAGCACATCGAAAATGCGGTGCGGGGGCTTTTGCAATCGAAGGACTTTTCAGGGTTGCCGCTCCTCTTCGAGCGACCTGCCGATACATTGCGTTGGTACCTTTGGCACGGCAAAGTGATGACCGCCGCGACAATCCTAAAAGTTCTTCAGATCGATTGCGATCGCCTGAATGCCGAAACCCAAGACTTGCGAGAAGCGGCAAAGCGCGTCAAAGCCCGGTGCCAGGACCTCTATTCCTACCTTGCGAACAACCTCGACGCGCTTCCGGATTACGGCCATCGACACCGAACTGGCCTCGCTGTTTCATCGTCCCGAGCAGAGGGCTGTGTTGATGACATCGGCAACACCCGCATGGGCAAACGTCGGCGCATGAGATGGTCACCACGGGGCGCGCATCGCGTTGCTGTTACGCGGGCTGCTGTCCTTGACGGCAGGCTAGGTGTCTCAAAGCGGGCCGCTTGACCACCACGTTTTGCCCACTCCCATGCCCTGTTCCAGTGACCGCCGGCCTTCATCTCCGACAAACGAAAAGCAATTTTCGGCGATCGGTCGAAATCAGACCAGTTCGTTCGCCGATGCTGTCACCTCGTTCACCCAAGCCATCAGCGCCGCGGGATCAGACGGCAGCCGAAGTGCCAGCCCCTCCGCGAAGCTTTCGAAGGCCGGTCGGTTGAGCGTGTTGAGCCCCACCAGAACCGGGATATCCATTGCCAGCGCCTCGGCGATCACGTCGCGGAACCCCCGCCCCTCCGCCTCGTGCTTTCCGAACTTGTTGACGATCAGCAGGTCCGCGCCCGAGAACAGGCTGACCTTGACCAGCCCGACCGCCGTTTCCAGCGCGGCCGGGTCGAGGCGGCACCCCCGCGCCTGCGACCCGAGGTCCTGGCTGATGCGCAGAACGGGACCATCGGGCAGCACCCGCACATCCATGTCGCAGGGGCCGGCATCGGCGCGCTCGCTGTTGATCTGGACGGTGCCGCAGCATCTGAGGCCCCGGGCTGAGAGGTCGGCTGCCAGCCGTTCAAGCACCAGATCCGTATCGCCACGTCCTGGCGCCATCGTGTAGGCAAGTTTCATATCAGCGCTCCTTCAGGATTGGCAGAAAGGTTGGAATTCGACCAGCGCGCCGGCTGGCAAACATTCGGCGTCGGCGGGCAAAAACATCAATCCGTCTGCTCGTGAGAGCAGCCCGACACGGGCCGAATGTGTGGCATCCTCGAAACTGACGACCTCGCGGCCATGGGCATCGAAACCGGCCAGCGTGGCGGGTCGGAGTTCGCAGCGCCCGGGCTTGCGGCGGATCGGGCCTGCGGTCACGACATGCCGCCGGGTCGGGGCGAGTCCCTCGCCGCTTAGGGCACGGACCAACGCCAGTCCGAAGACCTGCCATGTGACGAAGGCCGACACCGGGTTGCCGGGCAATCCAAGCCAGTGCGCCTTGCCGATGCGCCCGACCGACACCGGCTTGCCCGGTTTGATCGCGACGCCGCTGAACAGGGTTTCGCCGCCCAATGCTATGAAGGCCGGCTTCACATGATCTTCTTCGCCCACCGAGATACCGCCCGTGGTGATGACCAGATCGGCCCGCGCCGCCATGTCGCCCAATTGACGGACAAGGCCGGCAAGGTTGTCGGCACCATGATCCGAGGCAATGATGTCGACATCCGCAGCTGAAAGGCTTGCCGTCAGCATCGGTGTGTTGACGTCCCAGATCTGGGCGGCGTCGCGCGCGCCACCAGCGCGGCGCACCTCGTCGCCGGTGACCAGAAGTGCCACGCGCAGCCTGCGCCGAACGCGCAGGATGCCTGCACCGGCCGCGGCACAGGCGGCGATTTCCCTCGGGCCGAGCCTTTGCCCCTTGTCGAGGACGGTCGCGCCGCTGGCCATGTCACTGCCGGCACGGCGGATGTTCAAACCCGATTCAGGTCGGCGCGACAGATGAATGACGTCCCCGTCACGCTGAACTTCCTCCTGCATCACGACCGCGTCCGCCCCATCCGGGATTGGTGCGCCAGTAAAGATCCGTGCCGCCACGGCTCCGGCAACCGGTGTCGTCATCGCCTGCCCGGCAGGCACGCGCGCAACGACCGGCAGCACCCAGGGTCCGGCGCCAGTCAGGGCCGATGTCTCGATCGCATAGCCATCCATCGCCGCATTGTCGAAAGCCGGTGCCATGGACCGAGACCGGACCGGCTGGGCAAGAATGCGGCCAAAGGCGTGGTCGAGCGACAAGGCGTCGGTACGGCCGACCGGGGCCACATGCCCTGCAATCCGGGCGAGGGCCTCGTCGATGCCGATCAGCGCGTGAAGCTTGTCCTGACTGTCACAGCCGCAGCCCGGTGACGTGATGGCTTGATGGATGGTCATTGTGCTGCCTCCTCGGCGGAATGGGTAGGCTGGAAATGCCCGGGCCCGATGCTGCAATCGAGATCTCTCAGGCGCCCGTCCTTCAGCCCGTAAATCAGGCCGTGCACGCGGACATCGGCTCCGCGGCGCCATGCCCTCTGCAGGATCGGCGTCTCGCAGACGCGCCGAACGCCTTCGACGACGTTCAGTTCGGCCAGCCGGTCACGTTGTCCTTCGAGGTCGGCTTCGCGCCCCAGATCGACCGCGTAAGCGCGGGCCAGACGCCGGATCGGTTCGAGCCAGTGATCAGCCAAACCGTGCGGCAGATCCTCGGTCGCGGCCTTGACCCCGCCGCAGCCATAGTGGCCGCAAACGATGATCTCGCGCACATGCAAGGCATCGACCGCGAACTCCAGCGCCGAGAGCAGGTTCATGTCCGAGGAGTGAACGATGTTGGCGACGTTGCGATGGACGAACACTTCGCCCGGATCGAGCCCCGCAACCACGTTGGCCGGAACCCGGCTGTCCGAACAGCCGATCCAGAAGAACTCGGGCGCCTGAAGGGCGGCAAGGCGGGTGAAATAGCCAGGCTCCTCGTCATGACGTTGTTTCGACCACGCCTCGTTGCGCGCCAGGAGGTCATTCAGCATCGGTCGTCTCCGCAAAATCTGGCAGCCCGCGTCTTGACCGCATGTGTTTCGACAGGTTCCGCAGATCGGCCCGGGTCAACCGGACCCGGGCAATCGGCAAGAGGATTGCGTTCTCGGCCACCAGGTGGCGGCGCACGTGCCCCGCAAACCTGGACAATACCCCGCGCTCCTTAACCGACAGAGCGCCCTCCCTATCGAGGCAACCGGCCAGCATCGCACGCACCTGCGGCATCAGACGCATCGCCTCATCCTGATCGGCCCTGATCCGGTCGATCACGCCCTCGATCGCATCCTCCGCAGTGCAACGTCGGGCAAGAAGCGGGAACAGGTCGTCCATCTCGTCGCGCAGGTGGACATTCAGTTCCTCGTTCAGAAAGCGCAGC
Organism: Phaeobacter sp. PT47_59; assembly: GCF_028890025.1. NCBI lineage: Bacteria > Pseudomonadati > Pseudomonadota > Alphaproteobacteria > Rhodobacterales > Roseobacteraceae > Phaeobacter > Phaeobacter sp. PT47_59. The sequence continues at coordinate 46,799 of NZ_JARCJL010000023.1, read as the reverse complement.
ACCGTTGTCACTTCCTGGCGATTGCGAACGTCCGCCGTTGCAAGCCGGTCGATCATTGCGCAAAGCTGACGCTCGCGCAGGTGGTCTTCGCTGATGAAATCCAGAGGATTTGCAAGCAGGCCCAGGCTCGTCGGCTTCTCACCGCTCCCTCGCAGCAGAGGCTCTGACGGTTGCATGACACGTCCTTTCGCGTGGTTCAGATCGGCGCAAGACTTGCGCCAGTGATGCTCGACCGGTCGGCGAGGCTTTCCACGAACGCCCTCGACGCATCGGCCCAGGCGGCTTTTTCCAGCGCCTGCGCGATCTTGGGGCGAACGGTTTCATAGGGCAGAACCTGCCCAGGCGCCGTCGCGTTCAGGCGGATGATGTGCCAGCCGTGCCGCGACAGGACGGGTGCGGGCGTGATGCCTTCATCGGTCAGAGTGCGCAGCGCCGCCTCGAACTCGGGCACGGTGTCGCCCGGACCAAGCTGACCCAGATGACCGCCCGAGGCTTTTGAGCCGCAATCGCTTTCACGGGCTGCAGCGGCGAACCCCTTGGCGTCACCATCAAGCCGCGCCAGCAGGGCAACGGCCCGTGCCTCGGCCAGCCCACGCTCAGCCTCGTCGCGCGGATCGCAGGCACATAGGATGTGCGATACATCCCAGAGCGGTGCCGAACGATATCGGGCAGGGTCCTTCTCCCATTCCGCATGCACGGCATCTTCGCCGACGGGCGCGATCACGAGCGCCTCGTCCAGCAGGGCGCGGATCAGGGCTTCGTCCTCGGTCTCGAACCGCCCGGGTGCCAGCTCGAGCGGGTCGGCCGTCAACGCCCGTCGCTTCGCCTCTTGCAGCAGCAGTGCGCGGATGGCCAATGCTTGCGCGGCCTTGCGCCAGGCGATGCCCGGCTTTTCCTTGGGAGCTTCGTGGTTCTGGGCCTCGGCGGCGATTGCCGCCGAGGGGATGGTTTCGCCGTTCACGACGACATCGGGAAAGAGAGTCACATTCATCTGACTCACTCCGCTGGCGTCGTGGCGGTGGGACCGCGCTTGGCTTGCACCTTGTCATAGGCGCGGCGGCGTTCTTCGAGCGGGCGATGCCGCCGCGAACGGACAAGCTGATAGCCTGCCCGCAAGAACAGGTAACGCAGCGGAGCGAAGATGCCTGAAGCGATATGGACCAGCCTTGTAAACGGGAAGACCAAAAAGATCGTCAGCCCTAGGAACAGGTGCAGCTTGAAGATCAGCGCCACATCCTCGATTTGCGCCGCAGCGCCGGACCTGAAGGTGAAAATTCCTTGAGCCCAGGACATGAACTTAGTCATTTCGTGACCATCGAGATGCTGGAGCGATACGAACACCGTCCCCAAACCGAGCACCAGTTGTGCCAGCAGCAGCGCTAGAATGGCGATGTCGGCAAAGCTGGACGTTTTGCGAATGCGCGGATCAGTCCAGCGGCGGTGCATGAGCATCCCACCGCCCACGAGGGCCATCACGCCAGCGATACCGCCAGCGATCACGGCCAAAAGCTGCTTTGCCCCGTGGCTGATGCCTATGGCATCGAAGACCGCGATCGGGGTTAGCAGGCCGACGAGATGTCCGACAAAGATCACCAAGACACCGACATGAAACAGGATCGAACCGATGATCAACTGCTTACGTCGCAGCATCTGGCTCGACGAAGTCTTCCAGGTGAAGGGATCACGTTCGTAGCGCACGATCGATCCGATTAGAAGAACGGACAGAGCGATATAGGGATAGATGCCGAAAAGAAAGTTGTGCATGTCTGCCTCCATTATTCGGTCACGGGCCGCGCATCCATTGCGCGGAGGCTCGGTTTGTCCATCGCCGCGAGCATGTCGCGGACTTGCGGGCAACCCGCATTGGGATCGGGGCCGAAAGTGACTTCCGTTTCCTCCCAGACAGCGTCGAGCGCCGCGAGGTCGGTCGGATCATCATCCGGCTGGGCCAGCATGTCGGCCACCGCTTCGGCGTCGGCCTGCATGTCGGCGAGCTGGGAAAGAGCGGCGAACGCGGCGGCATATCCGCTGTCGCGCCGGACGAGCCGGACAGCGAGAGCATCGAGGATATGCGCCGCGTCCGCCAAGGTTTCCTGCACTTCTGCGAAGGGACGCGTCGACAGGAATTCCAGCAGCACCGGCAGGTGGTCCGGCAGTTCCGAGGTGGTAGGTTCAAACCCGCCCTCCCGGTAGGTTTCGATCAGACTGACCATCGCGCCGCCCCGGTCTCGGCTTTCGCCATGAACGTGCTCGAATAGATTGAGCGACAGCGTCCGCGAGCGGTCGAAGAGCATCACATAACTCTCCTGCAGATCGTAGAGGTCAGCGTCTGCGAAGCCATCGGTCAACGAGCGCAGCGCGGCGCGTGTATCGGTGGCGATGCGGGGATCGGAACCAAGAATGGCCCCGATCTCGGGCATCGCCTCCTGAAGTTCTCGTGAGGGATAGCTCAGGATCAGCGACAGGGCTTTCAGGGAACGGTCCAGCATCAGAAGGTCTCCTGCGGAAGGGCGAATTTTTTCTTCTTGCCGCCGAAGAGCGTCGTCTTGCCCGCTTCGCCGGTGGAACAGCCGTTGCCGTCGGTGAAGCCGCAGCCGCCGCGGATGTCGGCGCCATGCTCGTTCTGTTCGCGGTGCGCCGTGGGGATCGCGAAACGGTCCTCGTAGTCGGCGATGGCCATGATCTTGTACATGTCCTCGATCACCCGGCCCGACATGCCGACACGAGCGGCGATCGCCTCGTCCCGCACGCCCTCCACGCTGAGCGCCCGCATGTAGAGCCGCATCGCGGACATGCGTTCGAGGGCGTGAACGATGGGTTCCTCGTCCCCCGCCGTCAGCATGTTCGCGAGGTATTTGACGGGGATGCGCAGGGACCGCACGTCGGGCATCTGGTCGCTCATCGCGATCTGTCCGGCCTGGGCCGCGTTCTGGATCGGGCTGAGCGGCGGGATGTACCAGACCATCGGCAACGTCCGGTATTCGGGATGCAGCGGGAAGGCGACCTTCCAGTCCATCGCCATCTTCCAGACCGGGCTGACCTTGGCCGCCTCGATCCAGTCCTCCGGCACGCCGTCGCGGCGCGCGGCGGCAATCACCTCGGGGTCGTTCGGATCGAGGAACACATCCAGTTGCGCGCCGTAGAGATCGGTCTCGCGCTCGGCACTGGCCGCAGCTTCGATCTTGTCCGCGTCATAGAGGATCACACCCAGGTAACGGATGCGTCCGACACAAGTTTCCGAGCAGACCGTCGGCTGGCCAGATTCAATGCGCGGATAGCAGAAGGTGCATTTCTCGGATTTGCCGGTATCCCAGTTGTAATAGACCTTCTTGTAGGGGCAGCCCGAGATGCACATCCGCCAGCCGCGACACTTCTCCTGGTCGATCAGGACGATGCCGTCCTCCTCGCGCTTGTAGATGGCACCCGAGGGACAGGACGCCGAGCAGGTCGGGTTGAGGCAGTGCTCGCAGAGCCGAGGCAGATACATCATGAAGGTATTTTCATACTCTCCATAGATGTCTTTCTGCACCTGGTCGAAGTTGTAATCCTGCGACCGCTTCGAGAATTCACCGCCGAGGATTTCCTCCCAGTTCGGACCCTTCTCGATCTTCTCGATCCGTTCGCCTGTGATCTTGGACCGGGGCCGCGCGGTGGGAAACGCCTGCATGTCGGGCGCAGATTTCAGGTGGTCATAGTCGAAATCGAACGGCTCGTAGTAGTCGTCGATCTCGGGCATGGACGGGTTGGCGAAGATGTTCGCCAGGATCCGCCATTTGCTGCCCTGCTTGGGATGCAGTTTGCCCGAGGCTGAGCGCACCCAGCCGCCGTTCCAGCGCTTCTGGTTCTCCCAGTCCGTCGGATAGCCGGTGCCGGGCTTGGTCTCGACGTTGTTGAACCAAGCGTATTCGACACCTTCGCGCGTCGTCCACACGTTCTTACAGGTGACCGAGCAGGTGTGACACCCGATGCATTTGTCGAGGTTCAGGACCTTGCCGATTTGCGCACGAACTCTCATTCCGCTGCCTCCACGTTCTGGGTTGCGGACCGGCTTGCGGGTTTGTCGAGCCAGTCGATCTTCTTCATTTTCCGCACGATCACGAACTCGTCGCGGTTGCTGCCCACGGTGCCGTAGTAGTTGAAGCCGTAGGACAGCTGCGCATAGCCGCCGATCATGTGCGTGGGTTTCAATGTGGCGCGGGTCACCGAGTTGTGGATGCCGCCGCGATTGCCGGTCTTTTCCGAACCGGGCGTGTTCACGATCTTTTCCTGCGCGTGGTACATGAACAGCGTCCCCTGCCTGATCCGCTGGGACACCACCACCCGCGCGGTCAGCGCGCCGTTGGTGTTGTAGGCTTCGACCCAATCGTTATCGACAAGGCCCGCCTTTGCCGCGTCCACCTCGGACATCCAGACCACCGGCCCGCCCCGGTTCAGCGTCAGCATCAAGAGGTTGTCGGTATAGGTGCTGTGGATGCCCCACTTCTGGTGCGGCGTGATGAAGTTCAGCACGACATGCGGGCTGCCCTCGGCCGCGTCGTTGTTGACGGCCTTGGTGATGGTCTTGAGGTCCACCGGCGGACGATAGCTGACGAACCCCTCGCCGAAGGCCCGCATCCAGTCGTGATCCTGATAGAGTTGCTGGCGGCCCGTCAGGGTGCGCCACGGGATCAGCTCGTGGACGTTGGTGTAGCCGGCGTTGTAGCAGACCTCCTCACTTTCGATGCCCGACCATGTGGGCGACGAGATGATCTTGCGCGGTTGCGCGGCGATATCGCGGAAGCGGATCTTGGTGTGATGCGCCCCTTCGGCCAGATGGGCGTGGTGCTGCCCCGTGGGCTTCTCCAGCTCCTCCCAGGCCTTCACGGCCACCTCGCCGTTGGTTTCCGGGGCGAGCATCAAGATCATCTCGGCCGCGTCGATGGCGGTTTCCAGCTTGGGCTGCCCCTTGGACACGCCTTCGTCCAGCACGACCCCGTTCAGGTCGCGCAGATGCTTGACCTCGACCTTGGTGTCCCAGGTAATCCCCTTGCCGCCGTTTCCGAGTTTCTCCAGCAGCGGACCGACCGAGGTGAACTTTTTGTAGAGGTTGGGATAATCCCGCTCGACCGCGATGTAGTTCGGTGCGGTCTTGCCGGGGATCAGGTCGCATTCGCCCTTCTTCCAGTCCTTCACATGAGCCTGCGCCAGTTCGGCGGCCGTGTCATGCAGAAGCGGCAGCTGGACAATGTCGGTTTCCACACCCAGCACCTCGGGCGCGACTTCGCTGAATTTCTTCGCGATGGCCTTGAAGATCTCCCAGTCCGATTTCGACTCGTAGGCCGGGTCCACCGCCGCCTGCAGCGGGTGGATGAACGGGTGCATGTCCGAGGTGTTGAGATCGTCCTTTTCGTACCAGCTGGCCGTGGGTAGGACGATGTCGGAATACACGGCCGTCGTGGACATGCGGAAGTCGATGCACACGAGCAGGTCGAGCTTGCCCTTCGGCGCCTCGTCATGCCAGACGGCCTCCTTCGGCATCACGCCGCCTTCCTCGCCCAGATCCTTGCCCATCACCCCGTGGTCGGTGCCCAAGAGGTGCTTGAGGAAATACTCATGCCCTTTGCCGGACGACCCGAGCAGGTTCGAGCGCCAGACGAACAGGTTGCGCGGCCAGTTTTCCGGCGCGTCGGGGTCCTGACAGGACATTTCCAGATCGCCCGATTTCAGCTGTTCGGCGACGTAGTCCTTGATCTCTTTGCCGGCCTTCTTTGCGGCTTTGGAGACTTCCAGCGGGTTGGTTTTCAACTGTGGAGCCGAGGGCAGCCAGCCCATCCGTTCCGCGCGAATGTTGTAGTCGATCAGGGAGATGTCCCAGTCGCCTTCGGGTGCCGTGGGCGACAGGATTTCACCGGCGCGTAGGGTCTCGTAGCGCCATTGGTCTGTATGGGCATACCAGCAGGAGGTCGAATTCATGTGGCGCGGCGGGCGGTTCCAGTCCAGCGCGAAGGCCAGAGGCTGCCAGCCGGTTTGCGGGCGGAGTTTTTCCTGCCCCACGTAATGTGACCAGCCGCCACCTTCCTGGCCGATGCAGCCGCACATCACCAGCATGTTGATGATGCCACGGTAGTTCATGTCCATGTGATACCAGTGGTTCAGACCGGCCCCGAGGATGACCATGGATTTGCCATGAGTCTTTTCGGCGTTGCCCGCGAATTCCCGCGCGACCGCGATGATCTTCTCCCGCTCGACGCCGGTGATCTTTTCGGCCCAAGCGGGGGTGTAGGGGCTGTCGTCGTTGAAATCCTTCGACACCCAGTCACCGCCAAGGCCGCGGTCTAGCCCGTAGTTGGCGCAGAACAGGTCGAACACCGTGGCAACCAGCGCTTCGGATCCGTCGGCCAGTTTCACGCGCCGCGCCGGAATGTTCCGGGTCAACACCTCGGGGTGATCGCATTTCACGAAGTCGCCCGTGGCCGCACCGCCGAAGTAAGGGAAGTCGACGCCGACGACCTCGTCGTGGTCGCCATCCATGATCTGGCTCAGGCGCAGCTTGGCCTCTGCCCCTTTTGCCCGCTCTTCGAGGTTCCACTTGCCTTCTTCACCCCAACGGAAGCCGATTGACCCATTGGGTGCCACGATCTGGCCAGACGTCTCGTCATAGGCGACGGTCTTCCAGTCGGGATTGTTGGTCTCGCCCAGCTTGCCGTCGAAATCATCGGCCCGCAGCATCCGGCCCGGCACGAGGTGCCCGTCCTTTTCGTCGAGCCGAACAAGCATCGGCATGTCCGTGTACTTGCGGGCGTAGTCCGCGAAATACTCGGCCTGCCGGTCGAGGTGGAATTCGCGCAGGATCACATGGCCCATGGCCATCGCCAGCGCCGCGTCGGTGCCGGCCTGCGGGTTCAGCCAGATGTCACCGAACTTGGCCGCCTCGGAATAGTCGGGGCTGACCACGGCGGATTTGGTGCCGCGATAGCGGACCTCGGTGTAGAAATGCGCGTCGGGCGTGCGCGTCTGCGGCACGTTCGAACCCCAGAGCATTAGGAAGCCAGCGTTGTACCAGTCGGCCGACTCCGGCACGTCGGTCTGTTCGCCCCAGGTCTGGGGGGAAGCCGGCGGCAAGTCGCAGTACCAGTCGTAGAACGACATGCAGGTGCCGCCCAGAAGGGACAGATAGCGCGAGCCCGCAGCATAGCTGACCATCGACATGGCCGGGATCGGCGAGAAACCGAAGACGCGGTCGGGCCCGTAGGTCTTCGCGGTATAGGCGTTGGCAGCGGCGATGATCTCGGTCGCTTCGTCCCAGCTTGCCCGCACGAAGCCGCCCTTGCCGCGGGTCTTGTTGATCGCGTTGCGCAGGGCGGGATCGCCCTGGATCGCGGCCCAGGCGGCCACCGGCGTCATGGTCTCGCGCATCTTTCGCCACGCCCGCATCAGCGCGCCACGGATCAGCGGGTTCTTCACGCGGTTGGCGGAATAGAGATACCAGCTGTAGGAGGCACCGCGCGCGCAACCGCGCGGTTCGTGGTTGGGCAGGCCCGCGCGGGTGCGCGGATAATCGGTCTGCTGGGTTTCCCAGGTGACGATGCCGGACTTGACGTAGATCTTCCACGAACACGACCCGGTGCAGTTCACCCCATGGGTCGAGCGGACGATCTTGTCGTGCCGCCAGCGGTTCCGGTAGGTGTCCTCCCAGTCGCGGTTCTCGCGGGTGGTCTGACCCCAACCGTCGGAGAATTGCTCCAGTTCCTTGCTCTGGAAGAAGTTCAGTTTGTCGAGCAGATGGCTCATGTCTTTTTTCTCCTGTGACTACCCGGATGCGCGGAGAAGCCGCGTACCCGATGGCTTTATAAGTTCAGCACGGAACCGGTGCGTTCTTGCGGCTGTAGAAGATCCAAGTGATCGCGACGCAGACCACGTAGAACCCAAGGAAGGCCCAGAGCGCGCCGTTGGGAGCCCCGGTCATGCTGATCGAAGTGCCGTAGGCTTTGGGGATGAAGAAGGCGCCGTAGGCCGCAATGGCCGAGGTAAACGCGATGATCGCGGCGCTTTCGCGCTCGGACTGCTTGAGAGTTGCGGCCTGATCCAAGTTCGGCATCAGACGCGGCACTTCCTGACGCATGATCGACGGGATCATCTGGAAGGTGGACGCATTGCCGACACCGGTCAGGAAGAAGAGCGCCATGAAACAGGCGAAGAAGCCCCAGAAGTTGCCAGCCGGGCTGGCTTCGGACGGCAGGAACTGAAGCACGGCCCAAACCGCAACGATCATGCCGAGGAAGGTCCAGAAGGTGACGCGCCCCCCGCCGAACTTGTCCGAGACCCAGCCGGTCGCGGCGCGGCTCAGGGCCCCGACAAGCGGCCCGAGGAAGGCGTATTGCAATACGTTCACTTCCGGAAACTGGGTTTTCATCAGCAGCGGGAAGCCCGCGGCATAGCCGATGAAGCTGCCGAATGTGCCGGTGTAGAGAATGCACATGATCCAGTTGTGCTTGCGCGAAAAGATGATCGACTGCTCTTTGAAAGAGGCCTTCGCATCCGCGATATCATTCATGCCGAACCAGGCCGCGATGGCGGAGAGGGCAATGAAGGGCACCCAGATGAAACCCGCATTCTGGATCCAGAGTTGGCTGCCATCCGACAACGTCACCGGTTCGCCCCCGATGGCGCCAAAGACGCCCGCGGTGATGACCATCGGCACGACGAATTGCATGACCGACACACCCAGATTGCCAAGACCCGCGTTCAGCGCCAAGGCGTTGCCCTTGGTTTTCTTAGGGTAGAAATAGGCGATGTTGGCCATCGACGAGGCGAAGTTGCCGCCCCCGAAGCCGCACATCAGAGCCAGGGCCAGGAACACCACGTAGGGGGTTTCGGGATTCTGGACCGCAAACCCGATACCAAGCGCCGGAAGCATCAGCGAGGCCGTCGAGATCGCTGTCCATTTGCGGCCGCCGAAGATCGGGATCATGAAGCTGTAGAAGATGCGCAGCGTTGCACCTGACAGGCCCGGCAGGGCCGCCAACCAGAAAAGCTGGCCCGTCGAATAGTCGAAACCGATGGCCGGTAGCTTGGCGACAACGACCGACCAGACCATCCATACCGAAAAGGCCAGCAGAAGGTTGGGGATCGAAATCCACAGATTGCGCGTTGCAATGGCGTGTCCACGATCTTTCCAGAAGGTTTCGTCTTCGGGGCGCCAATCCGCGAGCACGGGGCCCCGGTTGGCGGTTTGGGTTGCTGTCGATGCCATGGGTAGATCCTCCGCTGAGGCATGTTTCGGAATGGCCGCGCGCCGGTGCGACGCGCGGCGCGATATCATTCAGCCGGTTGCGGGCCGCCGTTCTTGCGAGAGATCGCTTCGAGACCTTCCTGCAGGTCGGCGTTTGCCTTCTCGGCCCGGCGGCGCAGGGTCTCGATGTTGGCCGCGGCGAAATTCGCGCGTTCCTCGTCTTCCTGTTGCGTCGAGAAGCGGACAAAGAAGGCCAGGAAGGAAGCGCAGCTCACAACGATACCAAGGATCAGGAAGGCTTCGGACCAGTCGATCATGTTCTTGAACAGGAAGCCTGCGAGGACCGCCCCGGCGTTGCCGCCTGCACCGACCACACCGGCAACCGCCCCAAGCGCCTTCTTGTTGATGAACGGCACGACGGAATAGGTGGCACCCTCGGCCATCTGGGTGAACAGTGAGAAGACGATCAGCGCAGGCAGGGCGAGGAAGAGCACCTGCATCTGGCTGAAGATCATCAGCGCAATGCCTTCGAACAGGATGCAGACAAACAACCAGAAAGCCCGGCCCTTCAGACCCCAGAGAGATCCGAAGTTGTCACCAAAGAGGCCGCCAAGCGTCCGGGCGAAGATGTTCATCAGACCGAACGACGCAGCGACAAAACCGGCGGCAACGAGGCTTAGGTCGAAGTAGTCGAAAAAGTAGAGCGCAGCGACGTTGTTGACGGTCAGCTCGATCCCGAAGCAGGCGCCGTAGATCACGAACAGGACCCAGACCCGCGGGTCGCGCAGGGCCTTCATGTAATTGCCGGTCACGTCCTTCTTGGCTTCCATCCGGCCCTGCTCGCGCAAATCGTCGAAGTTGCCGTCCGGTGCGTCCTGCGTCAGGAAGTAATATGCGATGCCCACCAGGAAGATGATTGCGCCGACCACGACCATGGCGAGACGCCAGCCGATCGCTTCAGAGAAGCCGAAACCGACCACGAAAACCGAGAAGAGCAGCGGCATGACGAATTGCGTGACACCGCCACCAAGGTTCCCCCAGCCTGCAGATGTCGCGTTGGCCTGTCCGACCACGTTGGGTGCGAACATCACCGTGGTGTGGTACTGCGTGATGACGAAGGCTGCGCCGATCCCGCCGATCAGGACCCGGAAGAGCAGGAAGCTTTCGAAGTTCCAGCTCAGGCCGATGCCCATGACCGGGAATGCTCCAAGGATCAGCAGCCAGGTGTAGGCCTTGCGCGGACCGATGCGGTCACACAGCCAGCCGATGAAAAAGCGCGCGAAAACCGTGATCGCGACCGATCCGATGATCGCCCAACCGATCTGATCCTTGGTCAGTTGAAGTTCGTCGCGCACCACGCTCATCAAGGGCGCGATGCCGAACCAGGCGAAGAAGCACGAGAAAAACGCGAACCACGTCATGTGGAACGTCCTGATCTGCACCATCTTTACATTGAAAAAATTCGACCACAGGGCTGTGGCCTTGTTCTGTAGTTCCATGTGCCGTCCCTTCCATCTCTCGGTCTGCATGTGGCCGACCGCGTTGGTTGAAGAGACAAGGCGCTTGATCGCCGCGCGAATGGTTGATTCAGATCAAAAATTCGGAAAAGAACAACGAAATAAATGGCTTGCAGAAATATGTCATCCGGTGCGCGGGCGCAAATCAAGGCTGTGGTCGCGAGGGTCAACCGACGGGTTGACATATATCAATTGATTTGGTGCCATTTGTTGAGCGCACAAAGTCGAAGGGGGACCGACATGCCCGATTCCGAATACCGGGATATTCGAAAACTCGATCTCTTTACGCATATGGCGGATGATAATTTCACATCCTTGATGCGTGGCGCCTATGTGCAGAATTTCCCTGCGCAGATCGAATTGATCACCGAAGGAGAACCGAGCGATTTTCTTCATATCGTCATTTCGGGCTCGGTCGATCTGTTTTCGTCATGGAACGGTCGCGAGACCAGCATGGCCACTGTCCGCCCGATCTCGACCTTCATTCTTGCCGCGACCATTAAGGATGCGCCCTACCTGATGTCGGCCCGTACGCTCGAGAAAAGCCGGATCGCGCTGATCCCCAGTCAGGACGTGCGCGCGATCTTTGATGCTGACGGCAACTTTGCCCGTGCGATCGTCACGGAACTGGCACAGTGCTATCGCTCGGTCATCAAGGCGCAGAAGGATCTGAAACTCAGAACGTCGCTCGAGCGGCTCGCGAACTACTTGCTCAGGCAACAAAGGCACGCAGGCGGCGGGGCCGCGTTCGAACTGAATTTCGAGAAGCGGCGCCTGGCCTCGGTGCTGGGCATGACCCCTGAAAATCTCAGCCGCGCCTTCAAGGGGCTGCAGCCCTACGGCGTTACCGTGACCGGCACCCGCATCTCCATCGACAATCAGGCGGACCTTGAGCGCTTTGCGAAACCAAATCCACTGATTGATGACTTTTCAACCTGAGGGACTGACAGATGACCAAATCCATGCCCGGCGCCGCCGGAGATCTCGCCGAGGAACACCCCGATGTCTGGAAGGCCTATGCTGCCTTGGGCAAGGCAACAGCCGAATGCGGCCCCCTGACGGATCGTGAGAAGCGCCTCGTCAAGCTCGCCCTCGCGATTGGCGCGGGCTCCGAAGGCGCGGTCCATTCCCACACCCGGCGCGCCAGATCGGAGGGGATTGAGGCTGAGGCGATCATGCAGGTGGCGATGCTGGCCATCGGCCCGCTTGGCCTGCCTCGTGCCGTCGCCGCGAAGACCTGGATCGAAGACATCAAGGATTGACGTTCAGGGAAGCGGGCTGACTCCAAAAAGAAATGGATGCGCCCAGAGCAGCGCCACATAAAGCGCAATGCCTGCCGCAAGCCGCAGGAGAGTGCCCCCCGACGGGGACGCCGAGAGGAGCGGCGCGTCCGCCACGCGATTACGCATCCGTTGCCACTCTGGCCCCATCTCACGGCGTTTGCGCCGGTCGATCAATCGACCTCCCAGCAGCGCGAAGGCGGCGAAGGTGCCGAACAGGATCACGTGGGCCAGATCTCCATTGGGCACGACATGGGCCGCCGCCCAAAGCGCCAGCGCGGCAAGAAGCGGATGACGCGACCACCGGACGATGCCGGGGCGCGCCGGATCGAACAGGTCGTTGCGGGCGCCGCCGAAGGAGAACGGGTTGGGCCGCGCGATGGCCAGCGCAAGGATCAAGCAGACCGGCCCCATGACCGTCAGTGGGACATGGACCTGCCATGGGGCCCAATCCCAAAGGGTGACATGCGGTGCGCGACCCGCCGCCCCGATCAACCAGGAAAGCACCGCCAGCGACAGGGCGGAATAGGCCAGTGTGAAGCCGGAAGCGCCTAGTCGGGCTTGAAGCCGAGGCCGCAACGGCGGGCGCACGGGCAAGGAATGCGACAGGAAGAACACGACATAGGCCAGGGCGAACTCGAACCATCCCATCGGTGCGCACCTCAGATCCGCTTGGCGGCGGGCAGACGTAGCAAGAGCCCGCCGTAAATGACCGCAAAGCTGCCGAAGGCGACGATCCACGACAGCCCGGACACCGTGTGCAACGGGCTGGAAAATTCGGGCCATACGCCGCCCGCGACCCGCGCGAATACGGACAGGATCAGGGCCAGATAGATCACGACGGTCCCTGCTCCCGCCCGCAGGTCCTGCCCGGTATGACCAAGCGTGGCGCGTGTCATCACCGCCAGTGTCATCAGGCCGATTGCCCCCACCATCCAGAAATGCTGCGCGCTCGCCATTCCGAAGGACCCGGGAGCCAAGATTTCTGCGGCCAATGCGAGAGCTCCCAGCGGCACGAAGGCATAGCCTGCGTGCAACACAGTCACCAGCGGCTCGGCGAAGGTACGGTGCCCGGCCCAACGGGCCAATCGCAGGGCGTGCAACACGCCTGCCAGCGCAAGCGAGAACCCGGTCAGCGTCCCCAGAGGCAGCGCAACCCACAGCACAAGCGCCACCAGAAGAGCCGCGAGCGCCCCCTTGTCGAAGGACTGCATCGGCGCCACGGGCAGGACGGCGCTGCGCTGTTTCACCAGCCAGTTGCGGGTGAAGGACGGCACTATGCGGCCGCCAATGACCGCGATCATCAAGATGCCCGCGCCGAGGCCCAACCGCAGGCCATAGCCTTGTGCGGCATACTCGCCTCGCGCAGCCTCCCAGTGAAACAGCGCGTTGCCGAGGGCAAAGACCGCGAGCATCCCCAGCACGATCAGATTGCGCCAGTTCCGGCCCGCCACGATTTCGCGCCCGATCACCATGGCCAGCACGACCGGGAAGGCAAGGTCGACCGCCGCCACCAGCAGCGCCGGCAACCCCGCCGAAAAGATCACAGCCACGCGCCCTGCGAGCCACAGAGCCGCCAGCCCGCCCAGCGGCCAGCCGACGATCGGCAGGCGCCCCGTCCAGTTCGGCACCGCAGTCAGGAGAAAGCCCGCGACGACGGCACCGAGATAACCGTAGAGGAACTCGTGCGCGTGCCATGACACAGGGTCAAAGGCTGTGGGCAACATCAGGTGCCCTGACAGCATCGGCACCCAAAGCACCATCGCCAGCGCAGCCCAGACGGCCGCACCGAAGAAGAACGGGCGGAACCCGTAGGCCAGGATCGCGGGTCCGGTCCAGGCGCGCATCTGTTCGGTGGTCGAGGTCATTTGTGGCGTCCCTTGCGCGCTCAGGCCGACGCGGCGGCGGCAATGCGGCGGTAGCCTGCCGTGCCATGATAGAAACCGTTGCTCAGGCCCGCATCCCCGCTCAGCATCGCAAGGTGAGCATCGGCCTCGCCAGTCGGCATGCGCCCATCAAGCACATCGCGGAACACCTGCGTCACCGCGACCATGTCCACCGCCTGTGGCATGAGCCGCAGGTGCGTCACGCCATCGGCAACCAGACGGGCAGCCTCGGGGAGCAGGTCGATATAGCTTTCCGACAGGGTCTGTATGCCGTTCACCCGCAGGATCGGCCGGTCGTCGCGGGTGCGCAGCGCCATGCCGTCGGGGTCTTCTTCACAGACGAACTGGCAGTTGTCCTTGGTGCGGCCGTGCGCGCGGGCGTGATAGCATCGCGCCGACACCGCCAGAGAGGCGCGGCCGTAGACCTGCACCTCGACGCCGAGCCCCAGAGCGCGCGCGGCCCGCGCCGCAGCGGCGATGGCCGGGGCCGGCATCTCGGCCGGCAGGCACATATGGGTCGCGCCCTTCCCGGCCATCCAGGCGATGGTCGCCTCGTTATAGGCGTTCATGAAGGGGCCGATCCGGTGCGGGCGTTTGCCGCGCGCAAAGAGGCCAGCGGCATTGTTGATCTCGATCTCGGGCGCCTCCATCGCGGCCAGATCCTCGGTCGCGCGGCGTTCGCGCTTCAGCATGACCTCGGCTAGCATCGACAGGATCACGGTCTTGCCTGCGCGTTCCAGTCGCTCGATCGTGGCGGGCAGGTCTGCCTCGTGGAAGGGCGCGCGCTTGGAGCAGATCACCTCGCCCAGATAAACCTCATCCACGGGCGCCTCGTCGGCGATGCGCGCATAGAAGTCACGCCTGGCGTCTGCGGGCCAGTGATAGGCGATGGGGCCGAGCGTCAGTTTCGTCATGGTCTTCACCGCCATTTCTTTGTCTCGAAGGCGCCCTGGGTCTGTTTCTGCCCCTCGGTCAGGGCGATCAGGTCGGCGATGTTTGCGTCGCGTCCCGCCTTGATGTCGTCCACCGCTGCGCGGAACGCGCGCACAACGCCGCGGACATAGCTCTTCGACCGCTGACGCCCTTCGATCTTGAAGGCATGTACGCCCGCCTCGATCAATTCTGGCAGGAGCCGCGACAGATTCAGGCTGACGGGTTCCTCGAAGGCGTAGTAGCCCTCGGGGCGATGGGGCGCGGTGTAGCGGCCCTTGCAGATGGTGGGATAGCCGGCCTTTTCCTCGGGCCCGAAACGGTCGATGGTGAAACCCGCCAGCTGCGAGGACATCGACCCGTCGGCGTCGCGCACATATTCCACATCTGAGGCAGGCGAGCACACGCCGTCCATGTTCGTGGATTGACCCGTCAAGTAGTTGGTCAGGCTGCAGCGCCCCTCGACCATCAGCCCGTGATTGCCGAAGATAAAGGTCTCGATCTCGCAGGGAATTTCGCGGCGGATCTGGCGGATCTCAGGGATCGTCAGGATGCGCGGCAGGACCACGCGCTTTACACCGAAATTCTCGCAATAGTAGCGGATCGCCTCGGGCGATGAGGCCGCGGCCTGCACCGACAGGTGCAGCCGGATGCCCGGATACGTCCGGGCGATATAGTCGGCCACGCCCATATCGGCGACGATGAACGCATCCACGCCCAGCCGCGCGCCGGTGTCAGCCGCTTGCCGCCAGAGATCCACCTTGCCTGCGGGCGGATAGGTGTTAAGCGCCAGCAGCACCTTGGTGCCGCGCGCATGGGCATAGACGACCGCCCCGGCCAATTCATCGGGGGTGAAGTTCAGCCCCGGAAAGTTCCGCGCATTGGTCGCATCCTGGAAGCCGCAATAAACGGCATCGGCGCCCGCGTCGACGGCGGTGCGCAGTGCGGCGGGGGTGCCAGCGGGGCAGATCAGTTCGGCAAGGCTCATGCGTATTCCCTCGGTTTGGTGGCATCCGGATAGGCCCGCCGCAACCGTGCGAGAACCGCCCGTCCGGCTGGCCCGAACATCGCCGACGTCTCCTCGGCCAGCGAGCCGTCCATGTCGTCGAGCGCGTTCCGAAGACGAACGACGGCCTCGGTGTCCCCGCTGACTTCCAGATCGCGCGAGAAGAAGGCCGCGTCGCCGTCCTGCTCGGCGTCGATCAGTTCCAAAAGCAGCAGGAAACGCCCGCGGATCGTGGCCCCGGCCTGTGGCGCCGCATCGCGCGGCACGGCGCGAAAGACCAGCGCCTGCGGGTCGGGGCGCAGATGCAGCGCAAAGGGCAGCTCCACAGGATCGATCAGGAAATCGGTCGCCTGGTGTGGACCGAGCCGCGCGAAGAGCGACGGGTGCCGCGCCGCGACCCGACGGACAACGCGCGTCAGAACCGGTTGCAGCACAAGGCAGGCAAGCCGTGCGATCGCGCCTTCGCCGGGCCACAACCGGGCCGTTGGTTCGCTCGTCGGGGTCATGATGGGTCCTTTCGCTCCCCCGATACGCCCGTCTCGGTCACGATCATGTCGAGGGGAACGTCATGGGGCTGCGGGTAGATTGTGGTCAGTCGGGCTGCCGCAAGCGCGACGCCGATGGTGACGGGGCGCGGTGAAAGCGCGGCAAGTGTCCGGTCATAATAGCCGCCGCCCCAGCCGAGCCGGTAACAACTCTCGTCCCAGCCGAGGCAGGGCGCAAGCGCGATATCGGGCACCAGGACCTCCGCCTCGGGCGGCGGAACGGGGATGTTCCAATGGCCACGCAGCATACGCATGCCCGGCGTCCATCGTCGGAACACGAGCGGCGCTGCGGGGGTCTCCACCATCGGCAGCGCGATACGGACGCCCGCCGCGTGAAGATCGGACAGGAACGGGCACAGATCCGGTTCTCCTCGGATCGGCCAGTAGCCGGCAAACACAGTCGCCCGGAGAGTCCCCCGCGCGGCAAGGACTGTTTCGAGATGACCGCAGATGGAATTACTCGCCTGCGCCCGTCCTGTCTGGCCCAACCCCTCCCTAAGGCCAGCCAGCCTTGTACGTTCGGCCCGACGCCAGCGCACGACATCGCGCGCCTGCTGCGCATCCGTGCCAAGCGGATCGAAATAGGTCGGGTCCACCTCCGCCGCCATGCAGGGGGGCGAGGCGTAGGTCGCCTGTCCGCTCATGGCGTCGCGCCCTCCTCGGCCACGGTTCCGACGGCGGCGTTGCACCAGTCCATGACGGCAGCCTCGGTCGGTGCGAGAATCGTCGCCATCCCATCGGCGTAGCGGTCGAATGCGGCCCTGTGGGTTTCAGAGAGGCCCGTCAGGACAGGAACGCCGCCGGCCAGCGCCTCGGCGATCAGCCCGCGGAAGCCGCGCCCCTCCGCCTCGCTCAGGCCGAACTTGTTCAGGATCACAAGGTCCGTCCGGCCAGCCTGCAGCCGCGACATCGCCAGACCGACGGCCTGCTCGAAGGCGTCCGCGTCCATCCGGCAGGCGGTGGCGCCGGGTCCGAGATCCTGCGTGATGCGCCAGCGCGGCCCGTTGGGCAGAATCCAGAGATCGCAGTCGCACGACCCCGATCCGGCATCGGGCGAGGCCGCGCGCAACGCACCCACCAGCCGGACGCCGTCCCGCGTTAGCCGGTCAGCCACCGCGTCCAGAAGACGATCCGTCCCGCCGCGTCCTTCGACTTTCACTCCCGCGAGCAGCATCTTCGCCTCAAGCCGGCTCGAATCGCGGGAACAGCACGTCATTCTCCAGCGCGATATGGGCTGCAAGGTCGTCGAACAGCGCCGACAGGCCGCCATAGAGCGAGCGCCAGGAGCCGCAGGCGTGCTCGGGCGGCGTCAGATCGCAGGTGAGTCGCCGGATCAGCGCAATGTTTTCGGCGTGATCGTCGTGGTCGGCGCGCATCACCGCGATGGGGTGTTCGATGCCCGGCCCACCGCCCGCGCGCATGGCCGGAAACAAAATCATCTCCTCCTTCATCATGTGATCCTCCATCTCGCCGGCGAGCGTCCGGATGGCGGCGGCGAGCCCCGTGGGCGCGTCGGGATCGTCCGCGTGCACCCGTTCGACCCGGTCGGCCAGCGGCATGAGCGAGGCGAGATCCTCCCGGTGCATCTCATGATAGCGTGTCAGGATATGGTCGATCATCGCGCCGGTGTCCTGCGGCACATCCGTTTCGGGGAGGTCTTTCATCGCGAGCCCTTTCACTGGCGCGTCGCCGGGTCCTTGCGTGGGCCGTAGCGAATTGGTATTTTCAATGCGCATACCATCTTGCGAATGCGCATTTCAACTACCAAATAAGGAGCGCGACCTTGCGCCTCACCTCCTTCACCGATTACGGCCTGCGCGTTCTGATGCGGATGGCGGGCGCACCCGACCGGGCCTTCACCACGTCGGAACTCGCCGATGAATTCCGTGTCTCCCGCAACCATCTGGCCAAGGTGATCTCGGCACTTGCCGCGGCAGGTCTTCTCGAGACCCGGCGCGGCGGTGGTGGCGGCGCCATGCTTGCCCGCGCGCCCGAGGACATTCGCCTCGGCGATGTGGTGGCGGTGCTCGAAGCCGATCAGGCGCTGGTGGAATGCTTTTCTGCCGGCAACAATGCCTGCACCCTGACCCCGCACTGCCGGTTGAAGGCGCGGCTAGCCCATGCCGAGGCGGCGTTTGTCGCCGATCTCAACCGCAGCACTCTGGCCGATTGCGTCTACCGACGCGAAAATGCCTGACGCGCCACCCACGCGATCCAGCCCCAGACCGCGCCGCGCAGGGCCATGGCGAAAACGGTACGCATCTCGAAGGCTCCGCCCCGGGCGACGTGCAGACCGAAGGCAGCAAAGACCAACAGCGTTGCGGCGAAGAGTGCGAACGATAGGGGCCATGCCCATCGCCGCCCCTGCCAAAGGCCAAGGCCTGCTATGAAATATGCAAGCCCGGCCAGCGTGTTGAACCACAGCACGAAGGGTACGACTGCTCCCATGTCAGCTGATCCGAGCAGTGTTCGGCCACCAGAGAAAATGGTCAGCACGCCAAAGGCAATCGCAACACCGCCCGCTATGCGGAGCGTCAGGCTGGTTCTAGGTGTTTGATCCCACGGTTTGATGGTGTGATCCTTTCGTTGGAATGGAAGGAAGCCTTATGGGACAAGTTCGTCATGGCAGCGCCACGACTACGCACGCCGTCAGAGCAGCAATACAGCGATCGCAAACTTCGATCGCGGAACTGAGCCGGGAACTTGGGGTCAACCCCAAGACGGTGGCGAAGTGGCGGAAACGCCAAACCGTTGAAGATCTGAAGACCGGGCCAAAAGAACCGCGCTCAACCGTTCTCAGCGAGGAAGAAGAGGCCATGGTGGTCGCGTTTTGACGGCACACATTGCTGCCGCTGGATGACTGTCTCTATGCATTGCAGCCATCGATCCCGCATCTGACGCGATCTTCATTGCACCGCTGCCTTCAGCGGCATGGTATCTCTCGACTGCCCGATATGGATGGGGGCAAGCCCAAACGGCAAAAGTTCAAGAGATACCCGATTGGCTATTTCCACATCGATATTGCCGAGGTCAGGACCGAGGAAGGCAAACTCTATCTCTTTGTCACCATTGACCGCACCAGCAAGTTCGCCGTGGCGCAGTTGGTAGAGAAGGCCAATCGCAAGACGGCTTGGAAATTCCTTGAACACCTTTTGGAAAGGGTGCCCTACCGCATCCATACAATCCTCACTGACAATGGTATCCAGTTTGCAGACCAACCGCGGAACCGGAACAGCGTGACATTCCGCAAAATGCGTTTTGATATGATCTGCGAGGCAAACGATATCGAGCATCGTCTGACCAAGCCCAACCATCCGTGGACCAACGGCCAGGTCGAGAGGATGAACCGTACAATCAAGGACGCAACGGTGAAGCGGTATCACTACGACAGCCATGATCAGCTTCGCGGACATCTCAACGATTTCCTAGACGCCTACAATTTTCCGCGCCGATTGAAGACCCTGAACGGTCTCACGCCCTACGAGTACATCTCCAAAATCTGGACATCAGAGCCAGATCGATTCATCCTAAATCCGATCCACCAGATGCCGGGACTGAACACCTAGGCATCGCAAGCGCCCTCCTTTGGGCGTAGAAGTTCCATCTGCACGTCAAACAGCCGCAACCCCTCCGGCACGAGCGCAAAGCCCCGCGCGCCAAGCGTCCAACGGATCGCGACGCCCTGCACCAGCGAGGTCAGGAGGATGGCGGCATCCTCCGGGCTGACATGGCGTTTCATCTCGCCCGCAGCCTGAAGATCATGGACCACGGCAACAAGGCGGCCCTGAAAGGCGCCCAGAAGCTCCCGGAACACGTCGCGCAGGGCTGGATTGTCCACCTGCAACTCGCGCGAGAACAGGATCGACGGCAGGGCAGGCGTTTCAGCAATGGCCGTCAGTTGCGCACCGATCAGCGCTTTCAGGCGCGCGTGCGGCCCAGTGGCACCCGCCTCGGCCGCAGCCCAGTAACTCTGCAACCGGTCAGCGATATCCTCGGCCACCGCCAGCCAGAGCGCGCCCTTGGTGGGGAAATGCCTGAAGATCGCAGGCTGACTGAGACCGATGGCACGCGCGACCTCCGTGGTGCTCAGCCGGTCGGGTCCGATCTCATCGGCCAGTCGCAGAACCTCGGACACGATTTGTGCCTTTCTCTCTTCAGCGCTTTGACGGCCTGACATGCGTCACCTCTTGTTAGTTATAACTCACTAACATATACTATTGCCAACCGCAAGCTCTATCCCGAGTCGCCCGCCCCGACCGAAAGGATCCTCGCCATGCCCGCCACAAACGCCCCCACCGGCTATTCCCGCCTGCAGATCGCGCTGCATTGGCTCGTCTTCGCGTTGATCTCGCAGCAATATCTCTTCAAGGACGCGATGTCGGCTGCCTGGGGCCGCATCACGGATGGGCTGGAGACAGGATTCGACCCGCTGGTCCTTGCCCACGTTGCGGGCGGCGCGCTGGTGATGATCTTCGCGCTGTGGCGGTTGACCCTGCGCGCGCGGCGCGGGGTGCCCCCAGCGATCGAGGCCAGCAAAGTCCAGGGCATTCTTGCCAAGCTTACCCATATGGGCCTTTACGCGCTGATGATCCTGATGCCGCTCAGCGGGTCCGTCGCGTGGTTCGGCGGGGTCGAAGCCGCAGCGCAGGGGCACAATGTGTTGAAGATTGTCCTGCTGGCTTTGGTCGCCCTGCATGTGGTCGGCGCGCTCTACCATCAGTTCGTGTTGCGTGACGGAACGCTGGCGCGGATGCGCCGTGCGCAGGACTGAGCCCATGCGTCTGGCCCCACTTCTTGCCATTCCGCCCATTGCTCTTGGTGCTGCGATTGCGGTCTGGATGGTCGCGAATGCGCCCGGTCCGGCGCAGATCGAAGGGCGCGCGCCCGGCCTGCCCGTCCGGGTGATGACGGTCGCAGCGGAGGATATCCGCCCGACGGCAACCGCCTGGGGCAATCTAAGGGCGGCCGACACCTGGGTCGCCGTGGCCGAGGTGCAGGGCGAGGTGATCTGGCGCCATCCTGATCTGGAAGCCGGACGCCTGATCCCGGCCGAAACCGAGGTGTTGCAGATAGACCCGGCCGATTACGAACTGGCGCTTGCGCAATCGCAGGCCGATCTTGCGGCACTTGCCGCCGAGAGTGCTCAACTGGCCGCCGAGGCGGCCAATACGGCCCAAATCCTTGATCTGGAACGTGCCCGCTTGGAACTGGCCGAGGCCGACCTGACCCGCACCCGCACACTGACCGAACAGGGCACCGTCCCACAATCGCGCGCTGACGAGGCCGAACGCGCCACACTTCTGGCCCGCCGCACGGTGGCGGAGCTGGAAAACACGCTCGCCCTGATCCCGTCCCGCGAGGCGCGGATAGCGGCACAGGTCGCGCGCAGCGAGGCCGCCATCGACCGTGCGCGCCGGTCGCTCAACCGCACGACCCTGACGACGCCGTTCGACCTCCGGGTGACTGAGGTGACTGCAGAGCAGTTTCAGACCGTCGCTCCTGGCCATGTGGTGATTCGTGCCGACGGGATCGCGGCAGCCGAGGTCGTGGCGCATTTGCCGATCGACAGTTTTCGACGGCTCGTGGGAGATGCAGCAGAAGGCATCTCCCTAGCGGACATGATGAACGACATGCCCGTCACGCGCATTGATGTGACGCTCAGCCCGCTGTCGGACCCGACGCAAATCTGGACCGCCCACATCAGCCGGATCGAGGGCGCGCTGGATGCACGTGCGCGCACCGTGCCGGTCGTCGTCAGGGTTGACCACCCCTATGAGGACGCGGACCCGCCTCGCCGCCTGCCGCTGGTGCCCAATATGCAGGTGCAGCTTTCTTTTTCGGGTGCTCCCCTCACAGGCGCCATCGCGATCCCCGAGGCCGCCTTGCATGGCGGCATGGTAAGTATCCTTGGTCCCGATGACCTGCTGGAATTGCGGCCCGTCACCGCCGCCTTCGCGCAAGGTGGCTTTATCGTGATCGCCGAAGGCCTGTCGCCTGGCGACCGCGTGGTGATCGACGACATCGCTCCGGCCATCCCCGGCATGGCGCTAACGCCGGTCGAGGTCCAGCAATGATCCGCTGGTTCACCGGCCACCCGACGGCGGGCAACCTGCTGCTTCTGTTGTTCCTTGCAGCGGGCGTCTTTGCAGCACCCGGTCTCTTGCGCGAGACATTTCCCGACTTCCGCGCGGTCGAGGCCGAGATCACCGTGCCCTATAGGGGTGCTGCCGCCGCAGATGTCGAAACCGCCATCTGCGCGCCGCTCTGGGATGGCGTGCAGGGTGTCGAGGGGCTGGAAACCTTCACCTGCTCCGCTCAGACCGGCCGCGCGCGCGCCGTTGCAACCATGGCGCCCGGCAATGACGCGCTGCGCTTCGTCAATTCCTTGCGCACCGAGGTTTCGGCCATCGACACCTTCCCGGACCGCGCCGATCCGGCTGTCGTCCGTGAATTGCACCGCTCCGATCCGGTCACTTCGGTCGCCATATCGGGCGATCTACCGCTGGGCGAGTTGGATCTTTACGCCGACGCGCTGTCGGACCGCCTTACCGCCCTGCCAGGTGTCGCGGGCGTCACCCGCGGAGGCCTCGGAACCCGGACACTGACCATCATCGCGGAGCGCGCCGTTCTCGACAGCCACGGGCTTACACCGTCGACGCTGGCCGCCGCCATCGCCGCGCAGAACATCGACCTGCCAGCCGGCACTTTGGAGGGGGAGGGCGCGGACCTGACCCTGCGTTTCACCGCCGAACGCGACACGGTGACGGCGCTGGCCACAATCCCCGTGCTTGTGCTGCCGAACGGCGCGACGCTGACCTTGGGTGACGTGGCGGTGATCGAGGAACGGTTCGAACCGCCGCAGGACCGGGCCTTTGTCGACGGGGTACCTGCCATCGTGCTCGACGTATCAAAGGCGCTGGATGCCGACGCGCTTCGGGTGCTCGACGGGGTCGCCGCGTTGGTGGCCGAGGAAACCGCCCGCCTACCGGGCGCGATCACTGTCGAAGTGGTGCAGGATGTGACCTCCATCATCCGCGACCGGCTGGTGATGCTGGTACAGAACGGCGTCATCGGGCTTGTCCTGGTCGTCGTCGTGATGAGTCTGTTCTTCCGCCCCGGTTTCGCAATCTGGGCTGCGATGGGCCTGCCCGTGGCCTTTGCCGGGGCGTTTGTCTGGATGGGGCTGACCGGGCTCAGCCTGAACATGATGACGCTGGTCGCGCTTCTGATGGCGATCGGGATCGTGATGGATGATTCCATCGTGATCGCGGATTCCATCGCGGTACACGCCGCCAAAGGCGCTACGGTCGAGACCGTGGCTGCCGGGGTCGCGACCGTGGCGCCAGGCGTGATCTCATCCTTTCTCACGACGCTTGCCGTGTTCCTGCCCCTGGCCTTCCTTGCAGGCGAACTGGGCGCGGTGCTGGAGGTTCTGCCGGTGGTCCTGCTGGCCGCACTCGCCGCCTCCCTGATCGAGGCCTTCCTGATCCTGCCCCATCATCTGAAGGGCGGGATGAAGGATACTGCCCCCTCCCGCTTTCGCAAACGCTTCGACGCCGGCTTCGACGCCCTGCGCGAGCGGGGCGTAGGCCGTCTGGCCGATGCCGCGATCAAGGCGCGCTGGCTGGTCGCAGGGCTGGCCATCGGGGCCTTGATCCTGACGGTCGGCGCCTTGGGCGGCGGCCTGGTCAAGCGCGAGGCGATGCCCGAAATCGACGGCGACGTGCTCGAGGCGCGGCTGATGCTGCCCGCGGGTACCCCGCTGTTGCGCATGACCGAGGCGGTCGCGGAGGTTGAGGCGGCACTGGACCGGGTCAACGCCCGCCTCACCCCAGACCAGCCCGAGGCACAACCGCTGGTGATCCGCCGCATCACCCGGCTGGGCCGCAACCTCTCGGCGGGCGAGAGCGGTGCCCATGTCGCCACCGTCGCGGTAGACCTGCTGGGGGCCGAAACGCGTAGCAGCACGCTGGACGACATCGTTACGCTCTGGCGGGAGGAGATCGGCACACTGCCCGGCGTCACCTCGCTGATTCTGACCGAGCCGGGGATCGGCCCGCAGGGCATCGCGGTCGAGCTACGCCTGAGCCACCCTGACCTCGCAACGCTGGAAGGGGCGGGCCGCGCCACTTTGGCGGAGCTTGAAACCTATGCCGGTGTGCGCAACGCGATCCTAGACCTGCGCCCTGGCGCACCGGAACTGCGGTTGAGCCTGTCGCCCGGCGCCGAGGCCCTGGGGCTGACCGCGACGGATGTGGCTGGCCAGCTTCGCGCGGCCTTCCTCGGCACGCAGCTTGCGGAAATCCGGCGCGGCGATCTGGCTTGGGATCTTGAGGTGCGGCTGGCCGATCAGGACCGTGCCACCCGCGACGATCTGAGCCTTTTTGAGATCGCCCTGCCCGGTGGCGGCACCGTGCCGCTGTCCAGCATCGCCACCGTCACCGAAGCACGTGGGTGGGGAACCATCACGCGCCGCAATGGCCTGCGGACGCTGACGGTCGCAGCCGATGTGGACGGGCGCATCGGCAATGCCGACGCGATCACCGCCCGCCTGGCCGAGGGCTTTCTGCCGGACCTCGCGGCTGCCACCCCCGGCCTGACCTTCGAGATCGGTGGGCAGGCCGCGAATTCCGCGGAAACCGTCGCCTCGATCCTGCGCGGCTTCCTGATCGGACTCGTTGGCATCTACCTTGTGCTCAGCTTTCAGTTCCGCAGCTATGTCGAGCCGCTGATCGTGATGATCACCATCCCGCTCGCGTTTCTCGGCGTGATCTGGGGCCATGTCCTGATGGGCTACGACATCTCCATGCCGTCTCTGGTGGGCGCGGCGTCGCTCGCGGGCATTGTGGTGAACAACGCGATCCTGCTGGTCGGCGTCATCAACACTCGCCGCGCCGAGGGACTGTCAGCTGCGCTGGCCGCAGGTGAAGCTGTGAGATCGCGGTTCCGTCCCATCTTCGTCTCGGTCTCGACGACGATCATGGGCATGGCACCCTTGCTGCTGGAATCCTCGACCCAGGCTCAAACACTCAAGCCACTCGTAATTTCAGTCGTCTTCGGCTTGCTAGCAGCAACGGTTCTGATCCTTTTGGTGTTGCCCGCATTCTATGCAGCGCTCGAGGATATTCGGCCGAGGAAACGGGTCAATGCTGCCGTTCTAGAAGGTCGCTGACCCACCTCGCCCCCTCAAGAAACAGAAACAGCTGGAATTAAAGGAGACCAATGGAAATTTCCTAGCGGACAATCATTCCGATCCAGAATTTGGGCGAGCTTTAACCGGTCGCAGGGGTAGAAAAACAGCGTCGAACGCGACGCCAAATGTGCTGCAGTTGAACGCATTTGGCAGAAAATCACGTGACAGACCACGAAAGAGTGCATTCAAAAAATGAATGTGATCTGCACACGCCGCCAAGTAACTCTTTGAAAGTCTGCCTGAATCGCCATCATCCATTACTGGGCGATAGGTCAGTCTGTCGCTTTCCACATTCGGTACCGCCCCTGCCCTGTCACTTCGCGGATCAAGCCGCTTGCCTCCATCCACGCCAGATTGCGCTGAACGGCTGCGCGACTGGCTCCGGTCATGGCCTCAGCCATTGGGGCGGAGACCAATGGCCACTGAGAGAGAGTTCTTCGCAAGGCAACCGGCGTGCGGCCAGACAATTGCGCCATGACGTTTTCTGCCCGACAAGTCCACGCTTCAATGTCGTCAAGTGTTCGCATCGCCGTTAGACTTGCACTGTTCATCCCGTCCAACCAGCGGGCCAAGCGTTCGGTTGGCAAGCCCGAAACACGCAGTCCCCCTGCCCCGCCCATGGCGAGCGGTGCGAAGATGGCGCCGCTTCCGTCGCAGGCCGCGATCCTGGAGGCGGTGACGGCGGCTTCCATCTGGTCGCCGTGCTGTCCGAGGCCTGCCAGGCTCCAGAGATGAAAGCCCATGCAAGCCCGGGTGATTGGGTGGAGATCGGCGGCAGTTATCATTACGTCTAGCCATCCGCCCGCGCGATCCTCGAAACGCTCAGCGCTGTCTTCGATGTTCTCGGGATCGCGGCGATCCAGGAAGGCAGCCAAGTCAGCCATGGGTCCGGGACCGCCTGTCAGGCGTCGAACGGCCCATCCAACTCTTGCCAAGGCATTCGGGTCATCCTGTGCGCCCGAGAGCCGCATCGATATCCAGAGCGCCAGACGATCAGAACTCACCCGGTCCCCTGCGAACCAGCTAAGATCCGCCGCCTCGATTAAAGCAAGCCGATGCCGCCAGCCTTCCGGGCCGCGCAGCAGCCGGTCATCCAGAGCACCCAGGCGTCCAGCCACCTTTGCTAGCCGCGCAGCATGAGCCCCCTCTGCTTTCGCCCAGTCTTCGATGACAGCAGTGTCTGGTGGTTCTGCCCGTGGCCCGGGAGGCAAATCATCCGGTTCTTCTTCGAGTGGCCCAGGCAGGAACCAGAGATCGTCTTCGTGAGCCTCTTCATCCTCCTCGATTGTGATGAGGGAGTCATCGAAATCGTCAGTCAAAGCGGATGCTTGAGGTTTCATATGTGCAAAATACTGTTCTTTTGCACATTACCCAAGTGATTTTGTGGCGGTTGCCTTTGCTCTTTATATAGTATGCGCGCGCGATTGCCGGCGGACCCTCTCAGATCGCGCTCAGCGCAAGGAAACCAAGGCATTGTACGGCAGCACGACGAGAGAACACTCACTTGCATTCGTTTACAAACGGTCGTTTATTGCCGCTATATGAAACTGCAAAAAGACTGTTTTGATGCCATTGATAGGCTATGCGCGCGTATCCACAGAGGATCAAACCCCCCTGCCCCAGTCGCAGGCCCTGAAATCTGCGGGTTGCGCCGAAATCTATGAAGAGCACGCCTCAGGCGGCAATCGCGCGCGTCCTGTGCTCGCGCGTGTGCTCGAACGCATCCAGAGTGGCGATACGCTGGTCGTCGTGAGGATCGACCGGCTTGCGCGGTCTCTGTCGCATCTGCTGGAAGTGATCGAGCGGCTGGAGGCTAGGGGTGCGTTCTTTCGCTCGATCCAGGACCCGATCGACACTGGATCCCCGCAGGGCAAGTTCACGCTGCAGGTCTTGGGCGCTGCGGCCGAGTTCGAGCGCGCCCTGATCCGGGAGCGCACCAAGGCCGGCCTCGCCAGTGCGCGCACAAAGGGCCGCGTGGGCGGAAACCCTGGACTGCGGGCCAAAGACCCTGCCGCTCTTCGCAAGGTGCGGCTAGCGCGACAGGACGGCTACATGGAGCGTCTGAACGAAACGGCACAAGATTGGGTGCCCCATGTGCGCCGGTTGCGCCCTGACTTGGCCTGGGAAGACGTGGTGCGCATCATCAACGGCCCCTTGCCCGAGGCGCGTCGCTGGACCCAAAGCCGTCTCTTGCGCGCCGTGAAGGCCTATGTCCGCGACGGCTTCCTGCCCGAGACAGTTTTGGCCCGCGCCGGCCGCCGCGAAACCGACGACCGCCTGCCCGCCATCGTCGCCGCCATCAAGGGCGCGGATCCCGGCATTACGCTCCAGGCGATCTGTGAACGGCTGGAATCAATGCGCGAACGCACACCACGTGGCCGAACGAGATGGCAGCCGTCGTCAGTCAAGATGCTGTTGGAGCGGGCGGAGAGGCTGGGGCTGCTTGAGTAGCCTAACAACCTTGCAAATCCTCCACTATAGGGAAGGATTACAAGGTTGTGGTCAGTTTCAGGCACAGAAGCCGTTCGCTCATGCAAAGGGGTTGACGATGCGAAGCTGGCCTTCCACCAGCAGGCCATCTTGCATGTCCTCGCTCCACAGCGTGGTACACCCCGCAACCAAAGCGCTGGCCACGATCATCGCGTCGTAGATCGAGAAGCCGTAGCGTTCCGCCAAAGCGCGGCCGACGTCATGGGTCTGCACGGTGAGATCTTCGACGGGACACAAGGCGCGCACGCCTTCGAGAAAGGCCGCTGCTTCCTCCCAACCGAGGCCAGCTTTGCGGCGGCAGTTCACCAGTGACTCGTTTAGAACCTGAACGCTGATCCGGGGCCCCTGCCCCAGGATGACCTCGGCGCGATCGGCCTTTGGGCCGTCGTCGAGCAGGTAAAGAACGACATTCGTGTCCGCGAACTCAACGCTCATGTGCGTCGTCGCGGCTCAGACGTTCTGCTGCGGACAACTTGCCCCGGAAGCGGCGCAGGCCGGTAAGTACCTCATCCGCACGAGCAAGGCGACGGACTCTGACCCGACCGTCGTCCTTGACCAGGTCGATCTGATCACCCTCCTTGAGACCAAGCTCTCGGACGAGCTCCGCGGGCAAACGGACGGCCAGCGAGTTACCCCATTTTGCGACCTGCATCGTGACCTCCCATGCGGATATACGTCTTGTAATGTATATCCGAAAGGTTCCTAAGACAAGCCTGCCGCAAACCCTAGCTACTCTTGTGCATGACGCAGCGACTGACACCAAATCTAGAAAGAGCTTGCACGAATCTGATAGCTCGGGCAATAGTCTCGATAAATAACGCGCGATCACATAAAAAACGCGCCCACGAATCGAGGCAGAGATGAGCGAAGCTGAGCAGGACCTGGACATTGCCATCGGGCACTACGCAGAGCTTCTTGCGTCCAATCTTCATGCGCAACGTGCTGCCCACTTCCCTCCCGACGCCAAAAAAGTCATGCGCAGCCTGACCAGCGGCGAGGCGGCCGAGTTGCTTGGCGTCGATCATACCTACCTTCGCAAGCTTCATCGAGAAGGAAAGATCGCTGACGTCGAAACCACTGCGGGCAGCCACCGGCGATATACCCTCGATGATATCTGGGAGATTCGCCACGCTCTTGAGGCAAACGCGAAGAAGCCTGGAACCTACGTTCCGGGGCGTCGTGCCGGTGACGAGCTTCAGATTGTTTCTGTTGTGAACTTCAAAGGCGGGTCCGGGAAAACGACAACATCCGCTCACCTTGCACAGCGCTTGGCTCTCAAGGGATATCGTGTCCTTGCGATCGATCTGGACCCCCAGGCATCCCTTTCCGCGCTGCATGGCATCCAGCCTGAGCTGGACCTGATGGAGGGTGGCACGCTGTATGATGCGGTTCGCTACGATGAACCGGTCCCGATCTCGGACGTGATCCGCAAGACCTACATCCGTGGTCTTGACCTGATTCCCGGGAACCTCGAGCTCATGGAATTCGAACATGAGACACCGGCAGCCATTCAGCGTGGCGGCGCCCGCGCATTCTTTGCCCGTGTGCGCGACGCGCTCGACAGTGTCGAAGCGGACTATGACGTCGTCGTCATCGACTGTCCGCCGCAGCTTGGTTTTTTAACCATGTCCGCCCTTTCAGCATCTTCAGGGGTGCTTGTTACCGTTCACCCCCAAATGCTCGATCTGATGTCCATGTCGCAGTTTTTGCGCATGACCGCTGATCTGCTTGGCGTCATCCGGGATGCTGGCGCAAACCTTCGCTTCGACTGGCTGCGCTTTCTGCCGACCCGCTACAAGGTGGGTGATGCCCCGCAGACCGAGGTCATTGCTTTCATCCGGGGTCTGTTCGGCAGGTCAGTCCTGACCAACCACATGGTTGAGTCTACTGCGATCTCTGATGCAGGGCTGACGAAGCAGACGCTCTACGAGGCCGACAAGAAGGACTTCACGCGTCAGACTTTCGATCGTGCAATCGAATCCATGAACGCCGTCAACGACGAGATCGCGGCGATCATCCAGAACACGTGGGGACGCAATGGCAAGAAAGCCTAAACTGGGACTGCCACTGCAGACCCTGCGCAACGCGCCCGACGCTCTTGAAGGGCGCAGGCTGCGCGGCGGCGTTTTCGAAATCGAGCCTGACCAAATCGAAACCACAGGTCGGCTCGATGACAGGCTGCAGATTGAGACTGCGGGCCTCAAGGCGTCAATTTCCAAGAACGGACAGCGAGTACCAATCCTCGTCCGGCCGCTTGATGGTGATCGCTACAGCCTGATCTATGGCCGTCGTCGACTGGAAGCTTGCAGAGAACTTGGGATCAAGGTCCGCGCCATTGTCACAGAGATGGAGGGCGATCAGGCACTTCGTGATCAGCTGTTAGAGAACCAGGAGCGGCGGGATCTAAGCTTCATCGAACGAGCGCTTGTTGCCGCAGCCTTGCTCGACGGTGACCATCTGAGCGCATCCGAACGCACTAACAAGGGTGTCGCCGAGGTTCTCAATCTGACCGAGGCAGGAGTGTCGCAGCTGTTAAGCGTGGTCCGCACCGTTGGGGAGGACTTGGTCCTCGCCATCGGTGCCGCTCCGGGCATTGGTCGGCCCAGGTGGGAAGAGCTCAAGAAGTTGCTGGGGGCTACGGATGCCGATCGCGAACTGCTTGCAGCTTTGGCGGGTGAGGCCAAGACATCCTACCAAGGCGGTATTGACGAGAAATCCGATCATGCATTTTTGGCCGTCCTCTCTGCTGCAGGGAAGCCCGAACAGACCACATCCTCGTCTCGCCCTCGCGGGCGGCCCGGCACGGTGATTCCGGGGGTCGGTGCCGCCACTGTCACGATCGGACGTCGTGGAAAGCAACTCAAGCTCGAGTTGAAGGCCGAGGAGAGCGATTTTGTCAGCTGGCTTGAGGGCAACGCCCCGCAGCTGATCACCGAGCTTCACGAGCGCTGGAAGCGTTCGGAAGACTGAGGAAGAGCAACAATCAAAAAGGAGGCACGAGACAGGCAGAAAAGAAAAAGGCCCCGAGAAGCAAGCTTCACGAGACCTTTCTTAGGTTTCGCACGGGACCAGCCCGCTACAAAACTTCAGTTTTCGCACCTCTGAATGTAGCGATCTGGCCCCTTTCCCGCAAGCGCAAAGCGATTCGCGGGCTAGGGAAATTTTGCCTTCGTGAATGACATCATGGATTACACACCGATTTCGCCGTTTATGCGGCCGATCTCGCACGCCCATCTGCGCGTGGTCGAGCGTCCTGAGGCGTCTGTTCCCGGCAAGCCCGTCAACAAGTGGGAGCTCCTCCGTGAGCTGTCCAAGGCACAGGCCGCCTTCGGGGTTTCCGAGCGCGATCTGACCGTTCTTCAGGGACTTCTCAGCTTTTTTCCGGACGATGCGCTTGGCGGGAACACCGAAATGGTCGTCTTCCCATCCAACAAGGCGATCTGCGAGCGGCTGAACGGCATGCCTTGCTCGACGATGCGCCGTCACCTCGCCCGGTTGGTAGAGGCACGCTTGCTCATGCGGCGCGATAGCCCCAATGGGAAGCGGTATGTGCGCAAGCGTGGCGAAGATCGGGTGGCCTTCGGCTTTGATCTCTCCCCGCTCTATTGCCGGGCCGAGGAAATTGCACGGGCTGCAGAGGCTGTGCGTGAGGCCGAGGACCGTGTGCGGCGACTGAGGGAGGTAGTGAGCCTTATGCGTCGCGACTTGGCCGCTCTGGCGGAGTTCGGCGAGGAGATCCAGCCCGGGCTTGGCCTATGGGACCAGCTCCGCGACAAGGCAGCCCTCACCGCCCGCGCTCTTCGCCGCAAACTCTCGCTTGAGGATCTGTCGGCATTTCGGACTGAACTGGAGACCCTTCTTGACCAGGCGCGTAATGTGATTGACGGTCCTGAAACAGAAGAAATGAACACCAATGATGCCCAATGTGAGCGTCACCATCATAATTCAAATAAAGAATCTATAGATCTTGAACCTGCCTTAGAAAAAGGCGGGGCGGCGGGACGCGCGCCTGATGATGATACGGGTGAGCCCGTGGCTGACCTTGAAGAGTCTGA
The DNA here is from genome assembly GCF_028890025.1 of Phaeobacter sp. PT47_59. NCBI lineage: Bacteria > Pseudomonadati > Pseudomonadota > Alphaproteobacteria > Rhodobacterales > Roseobacteraceae > Phaeobacter > Phaeobacter sp. PT47_59. Next base: position 14,686 of record NZ_JARCJL010000023.1, on the reverse strand, counting down.
CACGAGGCGGGTGCCGAAAATCCCACTCCACCTGGTAATCGCCGGCTGTCCCTCGCTCAAGACTTTCTATCAGGGCGACATTCGACACTGGCACCAACTTTTCGACGCGGCTTGTCATGTAAGGCCGGCCATGGGGATCAGTGTTTCCGCGTGGGAAGAAGCGCAACGCTGCATGGGACCAGAGCAAGCCTCGATCGTCGTCGTGGCCATGCTGGAACGATTCTCTGACATCAGATCACCGGGTGGATACTTGCGGGCGCTGACGTCCAAGGCCGCGGCGGGCGAATTCTCTTGCGGTCCGATGGTCATGGCTTTGATCGGTCGGCGAAGTGCGGCTTAACAGCTGTTAAGTTTCAACGCCGCGGTGCTCAGTTGGCATGACTTAACAGCTGTTAAGTCGCCTCTTGGCAACCATACGATCATCGAGAGGGAAAGGAGTGTTGGTTTGAGGGTGACGGGAAATGAGATCGGGAGAGTGGCTTCCGGCGCCCGTCGTGGAGAAGATCTGATGACGAAAGCTGTCCGGAAAATCACCCTGTCCCCTTCGCGGGATATCCCTTTTGACAAGCTGGTCCTGAGCCAGTCCAACGTGCGGCGCATCAAGGCTGGCGTGTCTGTCGAGGAACTGGCCGAAGACATCGCCCGCCGCGGTCTGTTGCAGAGCCTGAGCGTGCGGCCCGTCTTGGCTGACGACGGCACCGAGACCGGCAAGTTCGAGATCCCGGTCGGTGGCCGTCGGTTCCAAGCATTGTCCCTGCTGGTGAAGCAGAAGTGTTTGGCAAAGACCCCGCCCATTCCTTGCATCGTGCGCGATGCTGCGTCCGACATCCTGGCCGAGGATGATTCCCTTGCAGAAAGCATGCATCGCGTCGCCCTGCACCCGCTCGACCAATTCCGCGCGTTTGTGGCGCTGAGGGACAAGGGCCAGAGCGATGCAGAGATTGCCGCCGCCTTCTTCGTGACGCCGCAGATCGTGAAGCAGCGCTTGAAACTCGCTTCCGTCGCCCCTGCCCTGCTTGAGGTCTATGCCGAGGATGGCATGACGCTGGAGCAGCTCATGGCCTTCACCGTGAACCCCGATCATGCGCGTCAGGTTCAGGTCTGGGATGTGATCCATTCATCCTGGAACAAGGAGCCATTCCAGATCCGGCGCATGCTGACCGAGACCTCGGTCCGGGCGTCTGACCGGCGCGCGGTCTTTGTGGGTGTTGAGGCCTACGAAGCGGCGGGCGGCACGATGTTGCATGACCTCTTTCAGGGCGATGACGGTGGCTGGCTCGAGGACCCTGCCCTGCTCGATCGGCTGGTGACGGAAAAACTCCAGGCCAAGGCTGAGACGGTTGCCGTTGAGGGCTGGAAGTGGATCGAGGTCGCGCTTGACCTGCCCTACGGCTACAGCCACGGCCTGCGGTCCCTGTCAGGTGATCCGGCACCGATGACGGATGACGAAGGCGCGGCCCATGCCAAGCTGCTCGCCGAATACCGGGCGCTGGAAGAGGAATACGCGGGTCAGGATGAAATCCCCGACGGGATCGACACGCGGCTTGGCGTGTTGGAAACGGAGATGGAAAAGATCGAGACCCGGCCGTTGATCTTCGACGCGGAGGAGATCGGGCGGGCAGGGGCGTTCGTCACGCTCGACCGCTACGGCGCGCTGGCCGTCTATCGCGGCTATGTGCGTCCAGAGGATGAGCCGGTTGACGTGACAGCGGTCCAGGATGGTGCTGATCCTGCGGTGGCGGGGCAGGGGGATGATCGTGATCTCACCGATGGCTATGACAGTGCCGCTCATGCCGGAACCGTCATCATGTCGGGAGGCCAGCCGATTGGCGGCGATCTGCCGGAGGATGAGGATGACGGAGCGCTGAAGCCACTGCCCGAGCGGCTCGTAATCGAGTTGACGGCACACCGGACGCTGGCGCTGCGTGAAGCGATCGGGCGCTCGCCCGACGTGGCGTTGATTCTGCTGCTGCTGAAGATTGTGACGGACACCTTCCGCACTTCCTCTGCTTCGGGAAGCTGTCTCGAAGCCTCAGTGCGTCACATCTACATGCCGGCGCAGGCGAGCGATCTGAAGGACAGCGTGGTGGCAAAGCTGGTCGACGAGCGTCATGCGCCGGAACGATCTCGTGGCGCTTGACGATGAGGACCATGCCGAAGGGCAGGGGGCGGATGCCGAAGCGGCTGACAGCGTCAGTGAAGCTGACCTTCCTGCATTTCTGACGGATGACCTGCCTGCTGAAGGCGCGTCGATGCTGGCCTCGGAATAACGTGATCCAGCGGGGGGCGGAGATTCCGCCCCCAATCACCCTATAGTGTAATAATATCAATGGGATGAGCGCGATTACTCGCATTCAGAATGAAGAATCATGTCTACAACAACCATCATCGACACCGCACCCCTCGGGGCGCTGCGACGTGAGACTTCAAGGCCAATGCTCCCGATCTTTCACATGGGCATTTGGAGCATCCGTTGGCAATCTGACGGATGCCTGAAATCCAGAAGTTTCACCGGGACGTGGTGACTGGAGCAAGAGAGAGGTTTCGATCCGTTCTGCGATGGCTGAGACGATAGCGAGGCCAAGCCCGCTACCATCAGTTTTTGCATCTGCCCTCTCGAAGCGCCCTGTCAGGCGTTCGAGTGTTTCGGTTGCTACCGCGGGGCCCTCGTTCGCCACGATCAACTGCCCCTCGCTCGTGAGTGTAACCGCGACTGGGGCATTCTGCGCCCCGTGGCGTAGGGCGTTTTCCACCAGATTCCGGCACAGAATTCCTAATGCGTCGGGGTCGATATCAGACAAGACAGGCGTGTCCGGCAAGTTCAACGTAAGGCGCCCGTTCTCTGTGGTGCGCGCGATATCTTCCACCACGACCCGAGTGATGGTTCTGACATCAGCGCTCTGGTCCATCCGAAGTCTACCGCCTTCCGCCCGCGCAAGCTGCAGGAGACGCTCGGAAAGCCGAGTGAGACGCTTGAGCGTTGCCTCGATCTCGGCGGCACGGGCGTCGATGGTCGGATCTTTGGTCTCTGACCGCAGTCGCTGCGCCTGGGCGATAGCGCCCGCCAATGGTGTCCTTAGTTCATGAGCCGCATTGGCTGCAAAACTTCGCTCAGCCTCGAACGCGTCGCGCAACCGAGCCAAAAGGCTGTTCAAGGTTGCGGCCAGCGGTCCGATTTCGGTCGGCAGGTCGGCCGCGGGTACTTCTGACAGGTCGCGCACGCCGCGCGCTTCAAGCCGCGTACGGAACCGATGGAGAGGGGCGAGGCTAAAGCGCACAGCGAGAATAATCGACGCGAGCGCCAACGGCAGCACGACCAGCAGCGGCAGGCCGAGGCCCATCTGGATTTCAAGAGCAACCGATGCGCGATGCGCCAACGGTTCGGCCACGGTGATGCTGATCGTCCCCTGGAGCGCCGCGTCGCTGTAGAGGCGATGTGTGGCGTTCTGCCCAAATCCCGGCCCGTCGTATGGAGGGAACACGGCAGGGTCCGCCGCATGGGATTGCAGCAAAATGCGTCCCTCGGCATCGCGTACGATGTAGGTGAAGAACTCGTCATGCTCCCGGATCGGCGCGAGGCGCTGCGTCACACCCTGATCTTCTCGGCCGACGATGTCGGTCACGGCCAGCGGAAGGATGCGCTCGGCGGTTTCGCGCAGGGCGCTGTCGAAGACCTCGTCCATCTCGCCCCGAACGATCACCGCGGTAACCGTGGCGGCGGCGAGCCAGAGGATCGTCAGCACAAGGCCGAGTGACAAGCCGAGCCGTACCTGAAGGCTGGATGGCCACATCATGGCTTGCCCAGCCGGTAACCCATGCCGCGCTCGGTCTCGATGATGGCGCTCCCCAGTTTCTTGCGCAGGCGGCTCACGTGCACCTCGATGGTGTTGCTCTCGACTTCGGCGTCGAAAGCGTAGAGCTTCTCCTCCAACTGCGCCTTGGACAGGAGCTGCCCGGGACGCGCCAGGAAGGCCTCGAAGAGCGCCCATTCCCGCGCCGTCAGCGGCACATGTCTGCCATCCCGATGGACGCTGCGCGCGGCAAGGTTGATGTCGAGCGGTCCGTGGGTCAGGATCGGGTTGGGGTTGCCGCTGTAGCGCCGCGCGACCGATCCGATCCGTGCCGACAGTTCCGACAGGTCGAAGGGCTTCACAAGATAGTCGTCAGCGCCCGCATTGAGGCCTTCGATCCTATCGGACACCTGGTCGAGCGCCGTCAGGATGATGACCGGCGTCACGTCTCCACGCGTCCTGAGGCCCTTGAGGAACCCGATACCACGTCCGTCTGGCAGCATGAGGTCGAGCAGGAGCAGGTCGTAAGAGGTTGCGCTCATCGCGTCTGCCGCCGCGTCTAGCCGCGTGACCCAGTCTACTGACTGGCCATCAGCTGCGATCTGGTCGCGCACGGCAGCGCCAAGAGTCGTGTCGTCCTCGATCAGCAATATGCGCATGGTCGTACCCGTCCTTTCCTGATGTCCCTCCATGATCCGTCTGGCTGACACGAAGCTGAAGCTTGTGGGTCGAGCCCCTTCAGGCTGCCGTCAGCTTCGCGGCGCATGAATGGCATCAAGAGGCGAGCCACTAGGAGTGTGCCCCATGAAGAAGACATTGACAATTATCGGCTTTCTCGCGGTCTTTACGGCCGGCGCGGCGCTGGCTGACGACGATTGCTTCGTGCCGATGGCCGACTGGCAGCCGCGCGATGCTGTTGCCATGCTGGCCGAGGAAAATGGTTGGACGGTGCGCCGGATCAAGATCGATGACGGCTGCTACGAGATCGACGGGAGGGATGCCGAGGGGCGTGCGATCGAGGTGACTGTCCACCCGGCCACGCTGGAGGTAATCGAGTTCGAATACGAGGACGACGAGGATGATCGCCGCGAGCGGGATCACGAGAGACGCGACGATGACTGATGCAGCGCGTCGCGACGGTATTGTCCCGGTGCCGAGCCTGCCGCCACTCTCCCGGCTTTCCCTAAACTCTCCTCTAGCCCTGACGGGCCCGGTGCTGGTTGCGTTGCCATGCCTGCTGGCGGCTTTGCTCGGTTTCAACACCTATGCGACTTATGGTGCGGATGCCGCGCTCGGCATCGCCGTCGGGGCCGCGGCAGTTGTCGCGATGGCACAGACCCTGATCCTCGCCGCACGGCCGCCGCTGGTGGAGCCGTTGTTCGGCGGTCTCGATCGCATGTACCGGGTCCACAAGTGGCTTGGTATTTCCGCAATGGTCCTGATGATCCTGCACCAGCAGATCGAGCCGGATTTCGAGCGTTTGGTGCGTGAAACCTCCCTTGGTGAACTTGGTGAAGAGGCGGGCGAACTTGCCTTCAACGCGCTTCTTGCCCTGGTTGCTGTCAGCTGGTTCCGGAGATTGCCCTTCACCCCACTGGAAATCCCCTATCAAATCTGGCGGTTCAGCCATCGTTTCATGGGGGCCCTTTTTGCAATCGTGGTCTTTCACCAGTTCTTCGTCGACCTGCCGACAGAGGTAGATCCATCGCTCTCGGTGCTTCTGAACACATTCGGCATCGCCGGAGTGATCGCGTGGATATTCACCGAGCTGGTCGCCCCGTACCTGCGGCGTAGAGAATTCACCGTCACAGAGATCAGCCAGACCAAGGACACCACCACGCTAACCCTCCGCCCCGAGGGGCGGGCCATGCGGTGGCGGCCGGGGCAATTCGCCTTCTTCCGCGCGCCAGAGGCAGGACTGTCCGAGCCGCACCCTTTCACGATTGCCAGCGCCCCGCGCCCTGACGGCACCCTGACGTTCTGCATCAGGGGGTTGGGTGGCTGGACACGAAGCCTGCCCGCCATCTTGCGGACCGGAACGCGCGTGCAGGTCGAAGGGCCATATGGACGGTTCAATTTCCGCAAGGGCGGTGCGCGCCAAATATGGCTTGCCGGCGGCATCGGTATCACGCCGTTCCTCGCCTGGGCGGAAAGCCTGACAGAGGCGGAGAGTCGCGACATTCACCTCATCTACTGCGTTCCGACACAAGAGGAGGCGATTGGCGTAGAGACGTTGCGCGCTGCGGCTGCCCGCAACCCGAGGTTCAGTTTCGAGGTGGTCGTTACGACGCGCGATGGCAGGCTCACGGCCGAGCGCCTGATTGGCGCGGTCCCTTTCGCGATCCGGCAAGCCGATCTGTGGTTCTGCGGCCCAACCGGTCTGAAGGACGGGATTCTCAAGGGCTTGAAAGCACAAGGCCAAACGCCTCGCCGTGTCCGCTTCGAGCAGTTCGAATTCACCTGAACGCGGGGCAGGGCGTATAGCCATGCCAGCCCTGTAGCCTGCGCTCGCATCTTTTTGGCCCCGTCATCATCGGCGGGGCCATTTTCCTGACGGCAAGCTGAAGCAGGAATCGCTGGGGCGTCAGGATGCCCTCAGGTCGGGGTGCCAGATTGGTCTCATCAAACGAAAGGACCCCTTGCCATGAAAAAGACCCTGACCGCCCTTGCCCTGATCGCACTTTTGCCCGCCGGCGCTGCGCTGGCCGACGACGATGATTGCAATGCGCCCCGTGACCAGTGGCAGCCGCGCGAGGCCGCCATGCAGATGGCCGAACAGAACGGTTGGACGGTGCGCGACTTCGAGATCGACGACGGCTGCTACGAAATCGAAGGCCGAGACCAGAATGGCCGCGAGATCGAGGTGAAGTTCGATCCGGCGACGCTGCAGATCGTCGAGATGGACTACGAGGATGATGACGACGACCGCGGTGGCGCCCGCAATCCCGCGCCCGCTGGAACGGTCGCTCCTCCGCAGAACGGCCTCTTCGGAAACGGCGCCCCTCCGCAGGTTCAGGTGAACTGAACAGCTCCGAAGCACCCTGAACAAGGATCATTCCCATGAAATCACTTCTCGCAACGCTCGCGCTTACCACCGCACTCACGCTTCCCGGCCTCGCTATGGCACGGCCCGTGACGCTCACAACCACCCTTAACAACTATGGTGGCGACGGCGCTTACCTCGCGCTTTACGTTACCGACGCCTCGGGCGCCTATGTCGGCAGTCTCTGGATGGCTGGTGGCAAGTCCAAGTACTACGAGCATCTGAGCGACTGGTACCGTGCCACGGGCGGCGATACCGCGCAGGTAAACGGTATCACCGGCGCCAGCGTCGGCGCGGGCCGCAGTCTCGAGATCACGCTCGATCTGGCCGACGCGCTGTTCGATGCGGGCTACACGCTGCACATCGACGCGGCAGTCGAGGATATGCGCGACAGCCCGAACGAGGTGGCCGTGCCGCTGACGACGGCGGGCGCGGGCACGCCGGTGAGCGGGCGGCGCTACATCGCCAACTTCTCCTACGACATGTGAGGGGCAGGGCCATGATCCGTACACTCCATCGCTGGCCGGGTCTTCTGGCACTCGCGCTCGTCACGATCCTGAGCCTGAGCGGCGCTGCGCTCTCGGTCTTTCCGGCAGTCGAGCGCATCACCGCGCCGCAGGTGGAGACTGGCCTGACAGTCGCCACCCTCGCGGAGCGCATCCAGGTCGTCTATCCGGGCGTCGAGCAGATCCGGCGGTCGCCCTCCGGTCGGATCACCGCCTATTGGTTCGATCAGGGCGCGCCGGGTGCTGCCGTGATCGACCCGGCGACGGGCGCGGGCGTGGCCTCGGCCGACCCGAACCAGGCGCTTCGCTGGCTCACCAACTTTCATCGCTCGCTCTTCCTCGGGGATGGCGGGCGCATCGCCATGGCCGCCGGGGCCGCGGCGATGCTGGTCCTCTCGCTCTCGGGTGCTATGCTGGTCGTGCGACGGGCGGGCGGATGGCGGCACTGGTTCGCGTCCTTGCGCGGTCCGTTCACGGGCAGGCTGCATGTCGAGATCGCCCGGATCGCCGTCATCGGCCTCGTTCTGTCCTCCACCACCGCCCTCTGGATGACAGCCTCCACCTTCGATCTTTTGCCGGACGGTGGCGTCCTGCCGGCTGATCCCACCGAAGTGAGCGGAGAGATTGGGTTCGCTCTCGATCAGATGGCCACGCTGCTGCAGACGCCCGTCGCCGAGCTGCGCGAACTGAGCTTTCCCTATCCCGGCGATGCGACGGACGTGTTCACACTGAAGACCGACCGGGGCACCGGCTATCTTGACCAGGGAACCGGCGCGCTCGTGGCATGGGCCGACCTGACCGGGTGGGAGCGCGTCTCGGAAACCATTTACATGCTGCACACGGGGCAGGGGGCCGCGATGCTCGGCCTTGTGCTCGGGATGATGGCGCTCGGAGTGCCGGCGATGGGCGTGACCGGCGTCTTGATCTGGCTTGCCGGGCGGCGCGGGCGGCCGCGCATCCGGGGCAACCAGCCCGCGGGCCGTGCCGAGACGATCATTCTTGTCGGCAGCGAGGGTGGCAGCACCTGGGGCTTCGCCGCGACCCTGCATGCCGCGCTGACGGCAGCGGGGCAGGGCGTCCATGTTGGCCCGATGTCGGGCTTCGCACCAGAGCGCTACGCCCGTGCAGAGCGCATCATCGTCCTCGCCGCGACTTATGGCGATGGCGCGGCGCCCGCCTCGGCCAAGGGGCTCCTCGACCGGATGAACGCGTCGGCCCCTGCGCCTGATATCCCGATGGCCCTGCTCGGCTTCGGCGACCGCAGCTTTCCGTCCTATTGCGCCTTCGCCAAGGCCGTTGCGGCAGCGGCGCAGGCGAAGGGCTGGGCCGAACTCATGCCGCTGGACACGATCGACCGCCAATCGCCACAGGATTTCGCGCGCTGGGGCCGAGCTCTTGGCGAGGTGCTTGGCATCTCTCTCGAGCTTTCTCACCAGCCCGTTTCGCCGCGCACCGAAACATTGACCCTCGTCTCGCGGCGCAACTACGGGGCCGAGATGCAGGCGGGGGCCGCGATCCTGCGCTTCGCCCTGCCGCGCGCAACGCCGTGGCAACGGCTGACGGGCACGGGCTTCGCACGGTTCCAGGCGGGCGACCTGATCGGCGTCCTGCCGCAGGGCAGCCCGATGCCGCGCCTCTATTCGCTGGCCTCGGGCCGGCGCGACGGGTTCGTCGAGATCGTGGTGCGCAAGCATCCGGGCGGTCTGGCCTCGGGCCAGCTGACCGCGCTGGAACCGGGCGATACGGTCCGGGCCTTCCTGCGGCGCAATCCCGGCTTTCACGCCGGTCGCGGTCTCACCCCGCTGATCCTGATCGGGGCGGGCACCGGCATCGGGCCGCTGGCGGGCTTCATCCGCGGCAATGCGCGGCACAGGCCCGTGCACCTGTTTTTCGGGATGCGGCATGCGGACAGCGATTTCTTCTATGGCGAAGAGATGCCCGGCTGGCAGGCTGAGGGGCGGTTGACCCGGCTTGTCACCGCCGTCTCGCGCGGCGCGCGGCGCAGTTATGTGCAGGACGCCTTGCGCGCCGACGCGGCGCAGGTGGCCCGGCTTATCTGCGACGGGGCGCGTGTGATGGTCTGCGGCGGGCGCGACATGGCCACGGGCGTGAGCGATGCGTTGGCCGAGATACTCGCACCTGCCGGGCTTACGCCCGCAGTCCTAAAGGCAGAGGGGCGGTATGTCGAAGATGTCTACTGAGCGCGCGCGCATCGCCCTGAACGGCCCCGCCATGGGCACGCGCTGGTCGGCGCTGTTCTTCGCGGATCGGGTCCGCGACACGGATGCAATTCGTGCCGCCCTTCAGGCGGCTGTCGACGAGGTGGACACGCAGATGTCGATGTGGAACGCGGAGAGCGCGCTCATGCGGATCAATGCGGCGCCGGTGGGCGATTGGGTGGTGGTGCCGGAGCAACTGCGGGCGGTCCTGCGCCTCGGGCTCGAGATCGGGCGTGCCTCGGGCGGGGCCTTCGATATCGGCATGGGCGATGCGGTGACGGCCTGGGGTTTCGGGCCCGGGGCCGCCGCGCCCGAGGGTATCCGCGCCGCGATGGACGCCCCCCGCCGCCCGGCTCAGGAGGTGCTGGAGATCGAGGGGATGCAGTTGCGCAAGACCGCGCCCGTCGCGCTGGACCTGAACGGCATCGCCAAGGGCCACGGTGTCGACCGGCTCGCCGAGACCTTGCGCGATCATGGGATTGCCGACGCCCTTGTCGGCATCGACGGTGAGATGCGTGCCATGGGCCTGCGCCCCGATGGCGAGGCATGGATCATCGCGGTAGAAGCGCCGGACCCTGATCGCCGGACGCCGCATTCGGTTCTGGCGCTGCAGGACGCCGCCGTCGCGACCTCCGGTGACTACCGCCATTGGGTCGAGGTGCATGGGCGCCGCCTGTCGCATACCATGGATCCGAGACGTGGCGCGCCGCTGATCGCCTCGCCGGCCTCCGTCACCGTCGTGGCCCGCACCTGTGCCGAGGCCGACGCCTGGGCGACGGCGCTGATGGTGCTCGGTGCGGAGAGGGGTGCGGACCTCGCAAGACAACGTGGACTCGACGCCCTGTTTCTTCTGCGCGATGATGAAGGGAATGCAATGGGCGTGGGAGTCGGGCGTCTTTTTTCCGAAGAACCAGCGGCAATCGCCTCAGCCGGGGGAAGATGAGCCGCATGGAACAGACCCGTACCGATCGCTTCAAGACCGCACTCCTGCTGATGGCCGCAACCGGGCTGATCGTGGGACTCGCATTCTACCTTGCGGGCCAACCAGAGGTTGCGAACCTGATCTGGATTGCAGGAGTTGTTCCCGCGCTGGCAGCGCTTGTGGTCGAAATCGTCCGCAGCATTGGGCGCGGCGAGGTGGGCCTCGATATCGTTGCCGCGCTGTCGATGTCGGCGGCGCTTGTCTTCGGCGAGACCTTGGCTGCGGCTGTCGTCGCAGTCATGTATTCTGGAGGCACTTTCCTCGAAGCCTTCGCTGAGGGCCGTGCACGTCGTTCGATGAAGGATCTTCTATCTCGCGTACCCCGGACCGCGACGCGGCACCGGAACGGCGGTCTTGAGGATGTGCCTCTCGAGGAGATCGCACCGGGCGATCGCCTGCTGATCCGGCAGGGCGATGTCGTTCCCGTGGACGGTTCGGTTACGTCCGACACCGCCTTCCTCGACACCGCGGCGCTGACCGGCGAATCCCTCCCAGTCCGGCTGGCGCGCGGGGCCGACGCCATGAGCGGATCGACCAACGCGGGCGAGGCCTTCGACCTGACGGCGACGCGCGAGGCCAAGGACAGCACCTATGCAGGGATCGTTCGCCTGGTCGAGGAAGCGCAGGCGTCCAAAGCGCCGATGTCCCGGCTGGCCGACCGCTGGTCGCTGGGCTTTCTGGTCGTCACCGTCAGTATCGCCTTCGCGGCCTGGTGGTTCACAGGCGATCCGATCCGCGCGGTCGCCGTGCTGGTGGTCGCCACGCCCTGTCCGCTGATCCTTGCCGTGCCGGTTGCGCTGGTCGCGGGTCTCTCGCGTGCGGCGCATTTTGGCGTTTTGATCAAGGGCGCAGGGCCGCTCGAGACAATGGCGCGCATCCGTACGCTGATCCTCGACAAGACGGGGACGCTGACAGATGGCCGTCCGCAGATCATCTCGATCGACAGCCACGATGGCATGAACGAGGACGACATCCTGCGCCTCGCGGCCGCGCTCGATCAGGCCTCCAAGCACCCTGTCGCGCAAGCGATCGTCACCGCCGCCAAGGCACAGGGCTTCACACTGCCCGTTCCGACAGAAGTGGCTGAGATCCCGGGCGAAGGGGTCTTGGGTCGTGTGGAGGACCGCGAGGTGATCGTCGGGGGCGACGGCTTCGTGGCGTCCCGGGTCGGGCGGATGGTGGGCGATCACCCCGCCAAGGGCGCCGGATCGGTCCTTGTCGCAGTGGCAGTTGACGGTCACATGGCCGGGCACCTCGTCATGTCCGACCCGCTGCGCGAGGGAGCGGGTGCCATGCTGGACGGTCTGCGCCGCCAAGGGATCTCGCGTATCCTGCTGGCCACCGGCGACCGCGCGGACGTGGCCGAGCGTGTGACGGAAGGGCTGGGCCTCGACGGGCTGCGGGCCGGTCTGACGCCGGATCAAAAGGTGTTGCTGGTGCTCTCTGAGCGTAAACACGGGCCGGTGATGATGGTGGGTGATGGTGTCAACGACGCGCCCGCCCTGGCCGCAGCCGATGTAGGCGTGGCAATGGGGGCACGGGGCGCCGCGGCCTCGGCCGAGGCCGCCGACGTGGTGCTGCTCGTCGACCGGATCGACCGGCTGGGGCCCGGCATCGAGATCGCGCGGGCTTCACGCCGGATCGCGGTCGAAAGCGTTGTCGCCGGGATCGGCCTGTCTGTCATGGGCATGATCGCGGCCGCTTTCGGCTACCTCACGCCGGTTCAGGGCGCGCTCCTGCAAGAAGTGATCGACGTTGCCGTGATCCTGAACGCCCTGCGCGCGCTGCGCATCGCGCCACAGGAGCCAGCTACGGGCAAACCCCAGGCGATCATTTCAGAGCAAGCTGACATCGTTCAAGGAGCCACGCCATGAGCCGTCTATCACATTCTGAAATCCATATGGTGCATCGCATCGGCTGGCTGCGGGCCGCCGTTCTCGGCGCCAACGATGGTCTTGTCTCGACCGCGAGCCTCGTCGTCGGCGTCGCCGCAGCCGGGTCCGGCAAGCCCGAGGTCATGATCGCCGGGCTGGCCGGGCTTATGGCTGGCGCGATGTCGATGGCGGCGGGGGAGTATGTCTCGGTCAGCTCGCAAACTGACGCCGAACAGGCGGACCTCGCCCGAGAGAGCCGTGAACTCGAGGAAACGCCCGAGGCCGAGCTCGAGGAACTAACCCGGATTTATGTTGAAAGGGGGCTGGACCGCGACCTGGCGGAAAAGGTTGCCGTGCAACTGACTGAACGTGACGCGCTCGGATCGCATGCGCGCGACGAGCTCGGCATTTCGGAAACCGTTACCGCCCGCCCTGTCCAGGCGGCTCTGGTGTCCGCACTGACCTTCGCCGTTGGGGCGGTGCTGCCCCTGATCGTCGTGCTGCTGGTCTCGGAGGCGCAGATCGCTCCCCTGGTGGCGGGATCGACGATCCTTGGCCTTGCGGTTCTTGGCGGATTGGGCGCTTCGGCCGGCGGCGCAGGCGTCGTCCGTGGGGCCACGCGGGTCACGCTATGGGGAGCGCTTGCAATGGCGGCGACAGCCGGGGTCGGTGCGCTGTTCGGGGTCGCCGTAGGCTAGGAGTTAATGGGGTGTACCCGAACCCCGCTCCGGCTGCTTGTTGCGGCAACGCTCGTCAACATCGTGCTGATCATCGAGGTGCCACAGATCGAGTCGCAGCGCGTGGGGTCATAAACCCATGTCCGCAAATGGGTCATGCTGGACGAGATCAACACCGATGTTCTGGAGCGGTCCTTTGTCTGGGAGGACCGCACGCCCATCGGCACGTTCAGTTCCGTCTTCACATCCAAAATCCAGTCCAGCCTGATCGCGCTTGCCAAGTCGGGCGGGGCATCCGTTGTCGATCGGCCGAAGTAATCTCGATCAGCGCGGGGTCTACCCAGCTTCACTTGTTCCCATCGATCCACTTCGACATCAGCTCCTTGTCGCGGAAGCATTCGTCCGGCACGGCGCGGCGCTTGATGCGGGCGAGGCGCTCGGCAAAGGCGACCTGCTTTGATGTCGGGCGGCTGTCCTGCGTGCCCGGCTTCAGCTTGGCCTGTGCGTCGATCCAGGCGCTCAAGGAGCGCCGATCTTGCTGAACCTCACACGGCAGAAGCGTCTGGTTGCGAAGGGCCAGTGCGCGCGCATAGGCGATCTGCTTTGGCGTCGCGGGCAGGGCGTAAGTGGTGCTTTCCATCGGGGATCTCCCTTCTTAGCGTGGCTTTCAACATAGAACATAACAGGAACAAAATCAAGCCACCTGCGGAAATCATGGGGTTTGAGAGGAAGAGGAGGGCCGGGGGAGGTCAGGCCTGAGGATGCCCGAAAGAGGGTGTCCGGGCCTGATCCTGTTCCTCATTGGGGTCTGATGCCGGAAAGTGGAGGATCCTACGTTCTCATGAGCTTTGCATTTAACGCTCCTCGGCATCAGATCCCTAAAGAGTGAAAGTGTTCTTCGGGTTTTGTGACTGACGGATGAGGGCCTTTGAGGTCCCTCAGATGGGTCCGGGCCGGATTCCGGTCTGCCGTTCCTGATGAAGGGCATTCTCATGCAAACAGGTGTCTTGCGCGTATTGCGCGCGACCGCTGCCTCGTGGTGGCGACACAAGGAACTACGCCGAACCGGCCAGACGGGCCAGGCACTGCAGCTCGAATGCCAGACCGTCCTGCGTGATCTCGGCTATCTGAAGCAGGCGGCGTTATTGCCAAACGCGCACGTGATCTGCGGAGAGGGCGGGACATTCATCCATCTTGGTTGGACCACCGTCTCGACCCTCGCGCCGATCGAGCGCTTTCCCTTGGCCACTCTTGCGGTCGCACGAGGGACCCCGTTCATCGATGTCCGGCCCGTCACCGATGTCATTGCCTTCGCGAACTTGCCGCGGGTGGCGCGGGACGGATCGGACGACTCTGAACTCTGGGGTCCTGGCAGGTCCGTCTCGCTGACCGACTACATCGGTATGGTCGAAGGGCTCGGCGCGAGGATCGTCAACGATCCGCGCCCCCGCCAGTCAACCTGATCACCACTCCCTCTCATCAACACTCGAAAGGAGGCCAGCCATGGCCCGATCCCGCACGCCCAAATTCGATGCCTCCGAGGTCATCACAAACGAAATCATCCGCATCATCGAGCGCGGCGTCCTGCCGTGGC
>NZ_JARCJL010000022.1:0-72172 GCF_028890025.1 Phaeobacter sp. PT47_59 | reverse complement strand
CACGCTCCAAGGCGCTCGCCCCAAACTGGCCGACTTTTGCTCCGCCACAATGGCCGAATTTTACTCCGCCGTTGACAATCCCGCCGCTGATCAGCCAGCGACAGTGCGACAGGGTGGCCAGTTTTGTGCACCGTGCCGCCGAGCAGAAACATATGGAGATCACCACCGGCGGCGCCGTGCACGATGGCCCGGGCTTCTACTACAAGCCCACCGTCATCGCGGGCGCCCTGCAAGGCGACGAGATCGTCCAGCGCGAGGTCTTTGGCCCCGTGGTCTCGATCACCCGCTTCGGCGAGGATGACGATGTGATTTCCTGGGCGAATGACAGCCAGTATGGCCTGGCCTCCTCGGTCTGGACCGGCGACATCGGCCGCGCCATGGAGACATCCGCGCGGCTCCAGTATGGCTGCACCTGGATCAACACCCACTTCATGCTGACCACGGAAATGCCGCATGGCGGGTTGAAACAGTCCGGCTATGGCAAGGACATGTCGATGTATGCGCTCGAAGATTACACGGCCGTGCGCCATATCATGATCGCACATTAAGACACAGTTGGCGCGCTCTGCCGGATGAAGGGCAGGGCGCGCCAGGTGACCCTGTCACAGGTCACTGAAGCCCGGATGAGACATCTCCAGCTGATAGCGAACCGGGTTCTCTCCATCGGGGGCATGGAGCGAAAATGCCGGGGATCTGTTCGTGAAATCGTGCATATGCACCGTCACGCTGTCCTCATCCAGCAGAACCACGCCATAGGCGGGCGCTTCAAGGGTGCCGGGAATGCGGCTCTGCCCCGGGGTCAGATCCAGCGCCACCTGATGGTTGAGCCCGCGCATGCAGGAAAAGCTGATCCCCCGCCAGTTGCCGAAGATCGCGCGATGGATATGGCCGAAAAACAGGTGCCGGATACGGTTCTTGTGCGGGGCGATGACATCGTGGAAGGCGCCTGCGTCCAGCATCATGATCCGGTCCATCGATGAGATCCCGACCGGAAATGGCGGGTGATGCATGAACAGGAATACCGGCGCATCAGTGCTTGAAAGCTCTGTCGCCAGCCACTCCAGGCGCGCAGCACAATAGCCTCCGGCGTGGGTGCCAGGGCTTTTGGTATCAAGACAGATGGCCCGGCCAAAGGGCGTGTCGAAGGCAAATTGGACAAAGCCGTGCCGATCGCGCGGCGCATCCGGAAAGTGATCCGCAAAGGCCTGCGTGTCATCGTGGCTGCCGACCATCAGGTGCAAGGGCATCGTCAACTGGCTGATTTCAGAACGAAAACTCGAATAGGCGTCGGCGTCGCCCCAATGGGTCATGTCGCCGGTCAGGACAACAAAGGCGGCATCGCCGTGTTCGCGGTTGATGCTGTCCACCGCCAGGGCCAGCCGCCGGGCCGGGTCTGTCCCAAAAAGCGTCCTGCCCCCGCCGATCACATGGGTGTCGGTCAGATGGATGAATTTCATTCTGCCGCCTCGGTCGGTTTGGCCCAGTCTTCCCAACCCGTTCCTGCGGTCATCACCGGCCCGTCCCAGGCAAAGGGGATCTGGTGGATCGTCGTGTCCTGCCCATCGATCAGAACCACGCAATAGGCCGGGGCCATCGGCGCGCCTTGCAGCAATTCGGTTTCATTGAGATCCGGGATCGACTGGTTGCCGGTCGAGGGCACGCTGGCGAATTGCACCCCGGCAAAACATCCGTGGATGGGCGCATGGACATGGCCAAAATGGATGTAGTCGATCCGTGCGGCATGGGCTTCGATCAAGGCCTTGAAAGGGGGGCGATCCTCGGGCACCAGAGCGATCCTGTCTTCGGCGGGCAGGCCCACGGGCATCGGGTTGTGATGCAGGAAGATCCGCGCGCGGGTGCAGCCCTCCAGTTCGCCTTGCAGCCAGTCGCGACGCGCAGCGCAGAAATGGCCTGCATGGGTGCGCTCTTTGACGCTGTCGAGATAGATAAACCGCACGCCATCGATGGTTTCGCCATGATTGATATAGCCATTGCCATCCACGGGGTGATCCGGGAAGACGGTGCGAAAGGCCGCGCGGTTGTCGTGATTGCCGATCATCAGCCGCACCGGAATGGGCAGATCGCGGATGGAAGTCTTCAGCGCCTCATAGGCGGCGGGTTCTCCCCAATGGGCCAGATCGCCAGTGATCACGATACGGGCGGCATCGGGATGGTTGGTGACCACGTCCTTCATGGCTTGCGAGAACCGCATATGGGGATCGAGCCCGCCCATCTCCTCTCCGGGGATGGTCAGGTGAATGTCGGAAATATGGATGATTTTCATGTATCTATCTGCCCGAAAAAAAAAGGAACGGCCGCGCAAGGTCCCTCGCGCGGCCGAAAGTTGGAATTAGCCGTTGGGCAGAAGGTCGGCGACTTCCTCGACCAGTTCCTGCTGCAACTCCTTCATGTCGGTGGCGTCGCCGGTGACGATGCGCTCGATCCCGTCATAGATCACCTGGGTGATCGCCAGACCGTTGTCGCCCGGGTAAGCGAGCCAGTCGCGCAGCAACGGCAGCTGGTCCACGGCGGTCTGCTTGTTGGGGTTCTGCTGGTAGAAATCGGCCAGGATCACCTCGTTTGCGGCCTTGTTCGGCGGCATGTAGCCGGTGGTCTTCGCGACTTCGGCAGCACCTTCACCCGAGGTGATGAACTTGAGCCAGGTCCAGGCGGCCTCCTGCACCTTGGGATCATCCGAGGTCGAGGTCAGCAGCGCCGCGTTACCGCCCGCGGGCAGGCCTTTCGGGGTTTCCCCCATGCCGGGGAAGGGGCCGGTCACCAGTTCGAAATCGCCCTGGCTGCGCTCGACCGCGCCCAGTGCCGAGGTGGACCAGAACATCATGCCGATCTCACCGGCCGAGAAGGAGGAGAGAGCCGATTTCCACTCCAGGTTCTGCATGTCGCATTTGGTGAAGATCTCCTGCATCTGCTCCATGGCAGCCAGGGCTTCGGGGCTGTCCAGGGTCACATGGCCGTTTTCGACGATGGCCTTGTCCTGGCTCCACATCAGGGCCTGCATGAACCAGTTGCCGGTGATGTTCCAACCCCAGAAGATCGGGTTGTCGATGCCGTTGGCCTTCATGGTTTCACAGGCGCCGATCACCTCATCCCAGGTGGTGGGCAGCTCTCCGATGCCGCCGGCCTTCAGGATATCCATGTTGTAATAGCCCACCGGCAGCGAGACGGAGAAGGGCAGACCGTGCACATCGCCGCCAAAGGTCGAGAGGCTCAGCATGGCGTCGTGGTAGCCGTCCTTGGCGAAATCGGCTTCCTTGGCGATGAAGGGTTCCAGCGACTTGGCGATGCCCTTTTCCACCAGGATCTGTTGGCGGTTCAAACCCTGCATGGTGACATCGGGCAGGTTGCCGGAGACGGCTTCGCGCAGGATGGTGTTGGTGCCGTCCTCATAGCTTTCGTAAGTTGCGCGGAATTTCACGTCGATGTTCGGATGCGCTGCCTTGAAGGCGGGCATCATCGCCTCATAGGTCACGTCAAACAGGTGGCTATAGGGGTAGGCGAATTCGATGGTCACGGTGTCTTCGGCGAACACGGCGGTGGCGGACAGCGCCAGAGCCATTGCGGGAACAGTCAGTTTCATGGTTTAGATCCTTTTACTTGCCGGTCTTGGAGCAGTTGGTTTGCAGACTTGATGCTCCGGGGTTTGTCCCTGTTGGGACATCGGGAGTGGGGCCGCCCTGAAGGCGGGCGGTCCCGGTTCATTTCATGCCACTGAGGGTGATCCCCTCGATGAAGCGTTTCTGTGCGATAAGGAAGGCGACGATCAGCGGCGTGACGATCACGGTGGCCGTGGCCATCATCGGCCCAAAGAAGGATCCGTCGCCGTCGCCCTTGAATTCACGCAAGCCCAGGGGCGGCGTGAACAGGTCGCGATTGCCGGTCACCACGATGCGCGGCCAGAAGTAATCGTTCCAATGGGCCACGATGGAGAAGATCGCGAAAGCCAGCAGGGCGGGAATGGCCGTGGGCAGCATCACCCGCCAGACGATGGCGAATTCCCCCATCCCGTCCATGCGCGCCGCATCGATCAGATCATCCGGTACCGTCATGAAGAACTGGCGCATCAGGAAGATGCCGAAAACGCTGATCGTCCAAGGCACCACGAGGGCGGCATAGGTATTGGTCAGCCCCAGCTTGGTCAGCATGATATATAGCGGCAGCGCAATGGCGTGGACCGGGATCAACAGGCAGAACAGCACCAGCCCAAAGACCGCCTCGCGCCCCCAGAATTTCAGCTTGGCCAGTGCATAGGCAGCAGGCAGGGCTACCACCACCTGGATCAGGAAGATCGAGGCGGTGACGATCACCCCGTTCATAAGGTAGCGCAGCAATGGCGCCTCGGTGAAGGCCTTGGTGTAGTTGAACACCACGGGCCGCATGGAGCACTCGGCCGTGGCCTCGGCCAGAAGGGCATCCCGGATCTGGCTGTCGCTTTGCCCCGGAAACCGATCTGCGGCGGCGGCAATGTCATCGCGGTTCGGATCGCGCAGCTTGACGCAGCGCTCATCCACCATCAGCTCTTGCCGCCCGAAAAAGCCCCCTTCGCCGCGGTCGATCTCTCCCGGCGATTTGAAGGAGTAGCTGACCATCATGTAAAAGGGCGCAATGACGACGATCACGCCAAGGATCAGGATCAGATGTTTCCACCAGTCGCGGGTCATTTGTAGTGCACCTTTCGCTCTACCAGCCAGCGCTGGATCAGGGTGAGGAACATGACGAAGACGAGAAACAGCATGGTGATGGCCGAGCCGATGCCGATAAGGTTTTGCTGCACGCCCTTCTCGAAGATGGCGAACATCATCACATAGGTGGATTTATTCGGCCCGCCGCCCTGGGGCCAGAAGGCTTCGATGGTGTCGAATACCTGGAAGGCGCGGATGCAGCTGATGGTGACGACAAAGACCGTGGTCGGCCCCAGCGCGGGCCATGTGACCAGGCGGAACCGCTCCCAGGCGGATTTTGCGCCATCCATTTCGGCTGCGTGATAGAGCTCGCGGTGAACCCCTGTGAGGCCTGCAAGGTACAGCACCATATTGAAGCCGAACCCCTGCCAGATGCCGATGAAGCAGATCACCCAGATTGCGTATCTCTTGTCGCCCAGCCAGACCGGGAAGCGGTCCGCGCAGCTCTCGGCCATGAAGGGCCAGAGTGCCTCCAGGAAGGTGCCGCAGCCCATCGCCAGCGTCTGGTTGATCATCCCGATCGAAGGATGCAGCATGAACTCCCAGGCAATGGCCATGGCCAGCAGCGTTGCCATCACAGGCAGGAAATAGATCGTCTTGTAGATCTCGCGGAAGCGGCCCAGCGAATTGATCAGCAGTGCCGCGCCGAGGCCAAGCCCGACCGAGATCGGAACCACGGTGACAACATAGGTCAGAGTGGCAACGAACATCTTTTCATAGGTCGAACGGGTGAACAGTTTTTCGTAGTTCCTGGCGCCGACCCAATCAAAGCCACTGTTGCCCAGCGAATAGTTGGTCAGGGACAGCAGCCCGGCAATCAGCACCGGCGCCAGAAGGATCACCACCATCAGGATCAGGGCAGGCGCGGTCAAAGCCCAGGCCGCGCGGCGTTCCTTGCTGGCGTGATCCGTAACCGGTCTTTGCGCCCGGTCTGCGAGAGTGGTCTCGATGGCGGTCATGTCAGGCCACCTCGGAGGCGGCGGCATTCAGCTGCCGCAGCCCACGCAGTCGCGCGCCATCGGCATCAAACACCAGCGCTTTGCCTGTGTTGAAATTCAGGGCAACCGAGGTCCCAAGGGCAAGGGCAGCGCGTTGATCCGGCGTGGCGCGCAGGGTGACGCGATCTTGGCTGGCGGTCAGGGCCACCTGAACGAAGACCTCCGAACCCAGGTTCTCCGTGTGCACCACCTGGCCATGAAGCGGCGCATCCTCGCCGCCCAATCTCAGCGCCTCGGGACGCAGGCCAAGGGAGGCAACACCGCGCGCAGCCTTCGGGATTACGATGTCCAGGGGGCGATCCATCAGGTTCAGACGGCCGCCCTCGGAGATCTCGACCGGCAGGATGTTGATCTTGGGGGAGCCGATGAACTCGGCCACCTCGATATGATCGGGATCCTCATAGACCACTTCGGGGGCAGCACATTGCAGGATGCGCCCGCCCATCATCACGGCGATCCGGTCGGACATGGTCATCGCCTCGACCTGATCATGGGTCACGTAGATGAAGGTGGCCTGAAGCCTGCGATGCAGCTGGGCAATCTCGGCCCGGGTCTGCACCCGCAGCTTGGCATCCAGATTGGAGAGCGGCTCATCCAGCAGGAAGGCGGCCGGTTCCCGTACCAAGGCCCGCCCAAGGGCAACGCGCTGACGCTGCCCGCCCGAAAGCTGCCCGGGCTTGCGATCCAGCAGGTGTCCGATCTCCAGCATCCGGGCGGCGTGATCGACGTCCCGCCCGATGTCCTGCGCCATGGCGCGGGCACCCGGCATGACGCGGCCGATCAGGGGAAGCCGCTGCATCCCGCTCATGCGGCGCATCTTCAGCGGCACGGCGATGTTCTCGCCGACGCTCAGATGCGGATAAAGCGCGTAGGATTGAAACACCATCGACAGGTTGCGATCCGCGGCCCGTTGACCCGCCACCGATTGGCCCGCGATGCTGATCTCGCCCGCGCTTTGCTCTTCCAGCCCGGCGATGATCCGCAACAAGGTGGACTTTCCGCAGCCCGATGGGCCCACCAGCGAGACGAATTCCCCATCGGCAATGTCCAGCGACACCCCCTTGAGCACTTCGGTTTCCCCAAAGCGTTTGGTCACTTGATCGATGCTCAACCCGGCCATCTGATTCCTCCATCTGACGGCAATGGTGTACGCAGGGCAGCTCTCACTAATGTGACGTCATATTAGTGAGACTAATGACCGCTATGGCTGCCCCGGAACGAAGGAGCCACCATGCCTGCCAGTCACCATCAGTTCGTTGCCTTCGCCTATGTGGTCCGCGAGGGGAGTTTCTCGGCCGCAGCCCTAAGGCTTGGGGTGACGCAGTCGGCGGTGACACAGCATGTGGCAAAGCTGGAAAAACAGGTCGGATCGCAATTGCTGCTGCGCAGCCGCGACGGCCTCGCCCTGACCCGCACAGGCCAGGATTTCTACGACCTTGCCGACCGGCTGGTGGCGCTGGACACCGAAATCAACGAGCGGCTTGAGGGGTTCGAGGCCATGGCGCGTGGTCACATCAAGATCATCGCCAACGCGCCGATGCCTGCGCTGAGGGCGATCAGCCTGTTCCGGCAGAGCTACCCGGATGTAGAGATCGAATTCGCGCTCTATTCCTGGACCACGGCAACGCGGCTGCTGCGGGAAAGGCGGGCGGATGTCGGGGTGATCACGGATCCGCCAAAGGCAGACGATTGGGATCGGGTGTCGGTGCAAAAGGCCTGCTATGTTGCCTATGTCCTGCCGTCCTCGCCGCTTGCCAATCGGGAGGTTCTGCATTTCAGGGATCTGGCGCAGGAAACCATCATCCTGCCGGAAAGCGGTTCGCTGACCGAGCGTGTCGTGCGCGAGGCTCTGGTCAGGCACGGGGTACAGTTTCAACGCAGCATCAAGATGACCACCTTCCCGCTGATGTGCGAGGCCGTGTTGCAGGGTGCAGGCATCGCCATCTTTCTTGGCAACAGCGGGTTGATTTCCCGCGGCCTGGTTGAAGTGCCAATTGCGGAACTCTCCGAGGCGCATGAAACGGCGGTCGTCGCACCCAAGGACCGGGCGCGTCTGCGGCTGGTCAGGGCCTTCATCGACATCGCGTCCTATTCGGACTTTAGATAGCCACCGGGATCAGAATGGGCAGCGCCTCGCGGTTCTGCACTCTGCCAGGCTGGCGGCAGCCAGAGCCGTGTTTTCGGCCATCGCTGACACGGGGACGAGATCGACAGGGGCCTGTTGGCCCCTGCCAAGGCCCGCTTAGAAGAAGCCAAGCTTGTTGGGATTGTAGCTGACCAGGATATTCTTGGTCTGCTGGTAGTGGTCCAGCATCATCTTGTGTGTCTCGCGCCCGATGCCCGACTGTTTGTAGCCGCCAAAAGCCGCATGGGCGGGATAGGCATGATAGTTGTTCACCCAGACGCGGCCCGCTTCAATCGCGCGACCGAAGCGATAACAGGTATTGGCGTCGCGCGACCAGACACCCGCACCCAGCCCATACATCGTGTCATTGGCGATCTGCAGGGCCTCTTCTTCGTCCTTGAAGGTGGTCACCGAAACGACGGGTCCGAAGATCTCTTCCTGGAACACCCGCATCTTGTTGTGGCCTTTCAGGATGGTGGGCTGGATGTAGTTTCCTCCGGCCAGCTCACCGTCGAACTGCGCGGCCGCTCCACCGGCCAGAACTTCGGCCCCTTCTTCGACGCCAATGCGGAGGTAGGACAGGATCTTTTCCTGTTGTTCCACGCTGGCCTGCGCCCCAACCATCGTGTCAGGATTGCGCGGGTCGCCATGTTTGATGGCTTTGACGCGCTCAATGCAGCGGGCGATGAAGTCCTCGTAGATGTCCTCCTGGATCAGCGCTCGTGACGGGCAGGTGCAGACCTCGCCCTGGTTGAAGGCAAACAGAACAAAGCCCTCGACCGCCTTGTCCAGAAAGGCATCATCCTTTGCCATCACGTCCGAGAAGAAGATATTCGGGCTTTTGCCCCCCAGCTCCAGGGTGACGGGGATCAGGTTGGTCGTGGCCGCCTGCATGATCTTGCGCCCCGTCTCGGTGGAGCCGGTGAAGGCGATCTTGGCGATCCGCGATGATTGAGCCAAAGCCGCACCGACTTCCCCGCCATAGCCGTTGACGATGTTCAGGACACCGGCAGGCAGGTATTCGGCCATGATTTCAGCAAGGATCATGATCGCCGCCGGGGTTTGTTCCGCCGGTTTCAGCACGATGCAATTGCCCGCCGCCAGGGCAGGGGCCAGTTTCCAGGCGGCCATGAGGATCGAGAAGTTCCAGGGGATAATCTGACCGACCACACCCAAGGGTTCATGGAAATGATAGGCGACGGTATCGGCGTCGATCTCGCTCATATTGCCTTCCTGACCGCGCAGCACACCTGCGAAATAGCGGAAGTGGTCGGCAGACAGCGGGATATCGGCCGCCAGGGTCTCTCGGATCGGCTTCCCGTTGTCCCAGGTTTCCGCCTGTGCCAACCGCTCGAGGTTGGCCTCGATCGCATCGGCGATCTTCAGCAGGATGTTGGAGCGTTCGGCGGCCGATGTCCGGCCCCAGCTGTCCTTGGCCGCATGGGCCGCATCAAGCGCCAGTTCGACATCGGCCTGGTCTGAGCGCGCGCATTCGGTGATCGCTTCACCGGTGATCGGGGTGACATTGGTGAAGTACCGGCCGTTCACTGGCGGCGTGAATGCTCCGCCGATAAAGTTGTCATAGCGGGGCTTGAAGGGCGAGACATAGGTGCCTGCCTCGGTATGGGTCATGTCATTCATTGTGTTTCTCCTCCATGTGTCCGGACCTCCTCCGGAACTGCGATGGAAGATGCGCGGGCCACCCCGTGCTGTCTGCAGGTCGACAGATTGAACAGCGAGAGTCTGTCTCAGCGCTGAGACACCTTGGATCAGCCTTGATCCAATCCCAGCCGCTTCATGCGGCGATAGAGCGTGGCGCGGCCAATCCCGAGGTGCCGCGCGGCCTCGGAGACATTGCCACCGCTGCGGGTCAGGGCCCGGATGACCGCCGCCCGCTCCGCCTTTTCAAAGCCGGTCGGCCCATCCCGGCGCCCCAGCACGTCATTTGCGGGGCGTGGCGCAAGATCGCCCACCGGGGCGAAACGGAAGACCCGGCGTGCTTCGCGGGTGGCTCCGATGATCAGATCGTGCTCGTCGATGGCCAAAAGGGTGGAGGCCTCTGCATTGTCGCTTTCCGCGACCACGATACGCGCCTTGTCAAAGGCGGCGCGGAAATTCGCCTCCTCGATGGCGCGGGCCGTCTGGGCAACCTGGGCACCGATCAGGCGGTTGAAAGCTTCGGTATGATCCGCCCGTGCCGACGACACATCCAACGCCGCCATGATCCGCCCGTCGGCACCGTAGATAGGCGCATCGATACAGCTCATTGCGGTGTTGCGGGCAAAGAAATGCTCATCCCGGTGAATAATGACCCGTCTCTGCTCGGCCAGACAGGTGCCGATCCCGTTGGTGCCTTCATTCTGTTCGCTCCAGTCGGCGCCGATGCTGAGGCCCCATTCCTGAAAGACAGCAGTGTCGGCTTCGGAAATCCGCTGATCCAGAACCACCCCATCGTCGTCGGTCAGCAGCACGGCGCATCCGGACTGACCGATGAGGGAAAACAGGCAATCCATCCGAGGGGCGGCAACGGTCATGAACTTCTCGAAAGCATCCAGCCGTTCGCGCAGGTGCGTGCCTTCCACCCGTTTCGGGCTGCGATGCTCCCCTGGGTCGAGCCCGTGCTTTTCCGCCGAACGCCGCCAGCTTGCCGCGAGCCGCGACCGGGCAGCCGCAGAGGGAGAGTTCGCAACTTCCAGAACTTTTTCGATATGTGCGACAGATGGGGTCATAGCTAGCGGCAGAGAGTTTCGACAAGGCTAGGCGAAGACAAGGGCCAAGGCAAACGCTGCAGGATGCGTCTGTCTCAGAGCTGAGACAGTTGGTAGGTCTTTTTGCAATCGCTTCGGGCCATGGGCGGTCGTGTCCACTGTGCCAGGCAGGCAAAAAGGGCTGCCGTCAAGCAGGAGGGCAGGTGTTCCGGGGTCTTGAAAGGAAATCAGGCGTATCCCCAGGGACGGCAGGGGGCCGTTACCGGGAATACGCCTGATCCATAGGCTGACCGGCTGCCGTTGCAGCAGATGCGTTAGCCGCCGAAATCGTCCAGCATGATGTCTTCGCGATCCACGCCCAGGTCGAGCAGCATATTGATCACCGAAGAGTTCATGATGGGCGGGCCGCACATATAGAATTCGCAGTCTTCCGGCGCCGGGTGGTTCTTCAGGTATTCGTCATAAAGAACATTGTGGATGAAGCCGGTGTAGCCGCCCCAATCATCCTCGGGCAGCGCATCCGACAGCGCCACATGCCAGGTGAAGTTCGGGAATTCCTTGGCCAGCTCGTCGAAGTCCTCGACGAAGAACATCTCTTTCTTCGACCGCGCACCGTACCAGAAGGTGATCTTGCGATCCTTGTTCTTCAGCCGTTTGAGCTGGTCGAAGATATGGCTGCGCATCGGAGCCATGCCGGCGCCGCCGCCGATGAACACCATTTCCTTGTCGGTTTCGCGGGCGAAGAATTCGCCGAACGGGCCGGAGATGGTCACCTTGTCCCCTGGTTTCAGGTTGAAGATGAAGGAGGACATCTGGCCCGGAGGAATGTCCGTCGACCCCGGAGGCGGCGAGGCCACACGGACGTTGAGCATGATCATGCCCTTTTCATCCGGGTAGTTGGCCATCGAATAGGCGCGCTCGATGGGTTCGGTCACCGTGGATTCATACTGCCACAGGTTAAACTTGTCCCAGTCTTCGCGGTATTCTTCCTCGATGTCGAAATCGGTGTATTTCAACTGATGCGCGGGGGCTTCGATCTGGATGTAGCCACCGGCGCGGAAGTTCACGTCCTCGCCTTCGGGCAGGTCCAGGACCAGGGCCTTGATGAAGGTGGCGACGTTTTCGTTGGAACGCACGGTGCATTCCCATTTCTTGACGCCGAAGACCTCTTCCGGGACCTCGACCTCCATGTCCTGCTTGACCGCCACCTGGCAGGACAGGCGGTCGCCACAGGCGGCCTCACGTTTGGTGATGTGGCTTTCCTCGGTCGGCAGGATCGATCCGCCACCGGAATGGATGCGCACACGGCACTGCGCACAGGTGCCGCCTCCACCACAGGCCGAGGGGACAAAGAGCTTCTGCTCGGCCAGTGTCTGCAGCAGTTTGCCGCCCGCAGGCACGGAAATGGTCTTCTCACCGTTGATGGTGATATTGACGTTGCCGCTGGACACCAGCCGCGAGCGGGCGGCCAGGATAACCACCACAAGGGCGAGCACGATCAGGGTGAAGAGGATGATGCCAAGGCCAAAGGTTGCCATTGCGTTGATCCTTTACAGTTTCACGCCAGAGAAGGACATGAAGGCCATCGCCATCAATCCTGCGGTGATAAAGGTGATCCCCAGGCCCTGCAGGCCATCGGGAATGTCGGAATACTTCAGCTTTTCACGCACACCGGCCATGGCGGTAATCGCCAGCGCCCAGCCGAAACCGGAGGAGACGCCATAGGTCAGCGATTCCGAGAAATCGTAGCCGCGTTCGACCATGAACAGCGAACCGCCAAGGATGGCGCAGTTCACCGTGATCAGCGGCAGGAACACGCCCAGGGCGTTGTAAAGCGGCGGGAAGTACTTATCGAGCACCATCTCGAGGATCTGCACCAGGGCCGCGATCACGCCGATATAGGAGATCAGGCCAAGGAAGGTGAGATCGATCTCGGGAAACCCGGCCCAGGCCAGCGCGCCGGGGGCCAGCAGGTAGGTCAGGATCAGGTTGTTGGCGGGCACGGTGATGGATTGGACGATCATCACCGAGATGCCCAGACCAATGGCGGTCGAGATCTTCTTGGAAACGGCGATGAAGGTACACATGCCGAGAAAGAACGACAGGGCAAGGTTTTCAACAAAGATCGCCTTGACTGCGAGGGAGATGAGATCTTCCATCAGTGTGCCTCAACCGACTGGATTTTATATTCGCGGGCTTCGACCTGTTCGGATTTCCATGTGCGGAACGCCCAGATGATCAGGCCGATGATGAAGAAGGCCGAAGGCGGCAGCAGCAGCAGGCCATTGGGCACATACCAGCCGCCGTTATTGACCGTTTCCAGGATGGTGATGCCGAACAGGCTGCCGGAGCCGAACAGCTCGCGGATGACGCCGACCAGCATCAGGATCAGCCCATAGCCCAGCCCGTTGCCGATGCCATCGATGAAACTGTCGATCGGCGGGTTCTTCATGGCAAAGGCCTCGGCCCGGCCCATCACGATACAGTTGGTGATGATCAGTCCGACAAAAACAGAGAGTGTCTTGGAAATCTCAAAGGCGAAGGCCTTCAGCATCTGGTCCACCAGGATCACCAGCGAGGCGATGATGACCATTTGCACGATGATCCGGATCGAGCCGGGGATCTGGTTGCGGATCATCGAGATGAACATCGACGAAAACGCCGTCACCAGCGTCACCGCGATCGCCATCACAAAGGCCACCTGCAGCGACGAGGTCACCGCCAGGGCCGAGCAGATGCCCAGCACCTGCAGGGTGATCGGGTTGTTGTCGACCAGCGGGTCGATCAGCATGTCTCTGCGTTTATGTGCCATTACAGGTTCCCCGCCTTGAGGTTCTCGAGGAACGGCTTGTAGCCGCTCTCGCCCATCCAGAAATTCACCAGGTTATGGACACCGCCGGTGGTCAGCGTTGCCCCGGCCAGCGCATCGATGTGGTATTCGGCCCCGGCCGCAGGTGCTGTCTTGCTGACGCTGATCTGCAATGCGCCGCTGTCATCGGCCAGTTTCTTGCCCTTCCACAGCGCCTTCCAGCGGGGATTGTCCACCTCGGCGCCCAGGCCCGGTGTTTCCGCGTGTTCGTAGAACTGCAGGCCGAAGATGTCGTTGCCGTTCTCTTCCAGCGCGATAAAGCCGTACAGCGTCGACCACAGGCCATAGCCGTGCAGCGGCAGGATCACCTTGTCGATGGCGCCTGCCTCGTCGCGCAGCAGGTAGACGGTGACAAACCGCGCCTGGCGGCCAATGCCGGCCGGGTCGTCGCTCAGCGCAACCGAGGTTGCCGGATCGTCGGCAGCAGCGCGATCGTCAAAGCTGGCAGGATCGAAGGCGTCGGTGAAGGCACCGCTTTCCAGTTCCAGAACCTGTGCCTCGAAGGCGCCGAAGGCCTCGACCACATCCTGGTTCGGATCATAGATGCCCGCCACCTGCAGGATGTTGATCTGCTTGTCCTTCAGCGCGTTGACGGCCTGCATCGGGCGCAGCGCCACCGCAGCGGCGGAGACCACGATCGAGGCCACCAGGCAAACCGATACCGCAACGAAGATCGTCTTGGGCACCGAGTCCGTCGGCAGCGCCAGGAAGCGGCGGATGAAGCCTTGCGGCGGGGTCGGAGTGTTGTTTTCCTCAGCCATGACGTTTGGCCCTACGTTTGATGTTGGCCTGGACGACGAAGTAGTCGATCAGCGGCGCAAAGACGTTTCCGAACAAGATCGCGAGCATCATGCCTTCGGGGAAGGCCGGGTTGATCACCCGGATCATCACCACCATGAAGCCGATCAGCGCGCCGTAGATATAGCGCCCTACATTCGTATGCGCGCCCGAGACGGGCTCGGTCACCATGAAGACAAGCCCGAAGGCATAGCCACCCAGCACAAGGTGCCAGTACCAGGGCATTGCGAACATCGGGTTACTGTCGGAGCCGATCCAGTTCAGCAGCAGCGAGAAGCCGATCATGCCGACAAGGCAGCCCACCACCATGCGATAGTTGGCGATCTTGGTTGCCAGCAGGAAGACCAGGCCGATCAGGCAGGCCAGGGTCGAGGTCTCGCCAAAGGATCCGGGGATGAAGCCATAGAAGCTGTCCCACCAGCTCATGCCGTTGGCGGCAAGGGCCTGGAAGCCTTGCGAAGCCGATACCGCCAGCGCGGTGGCGCCGGTAAAGCCGTCCACAGGCACCCAGACACTGTCGCCCGACAGCTGTGCGGGGTAGGCGAAATAGAGGAACGCGCGCCCGGTCAGGGCCGGATTGAGAAAGTTCTTGCCGGTGCCGCCAAAGACTTCCTTGCCGATCACCACGCCGAAGATGATGCCAAGCGCCACCTGCCACAGCGGTGTCGTGGCGGGCACGATCAGCGCATATAGCATCGAGGAGACTAGGAAGCCTTCGTTGACCTCGTGCTTGCGCACGGTGGCAAAGATCACCTCGAAGATGCCGCCCGCAACCAGGGTCACGATGTAGATCGGCAGGAAATACAGCAACCCATGCGCCATATTGGCCAGCGGGTTGGCGGCATTGAAGCCGATGCCCAGCATGTCGATGATGGCGGCGCGCCAGCCCGAGGCACCAAATTCGGCAATCGCCAGGTTGGTCTGGTAGCCGGTGTTATAAAGCCCCATCAGGATACAGGGGATCGTGGCGATCACCACATAGGTCATGATCCGCTTCATATCCACGTAGGACCGTGCATGCGGCGCGACCGTGGTCACCGTCTTGGGGGTGTAAAGGAAGCTCTCCACCATCTCGTAGATGGGGAAGTACTTTTCGTACTTGCCGCCCTTCTCAAAGTGCGGCTCGATCCGATCGAAGAAATTACGCAGGCCCACTGTTTACCCCTCTTTCTCGATCTTGGTCAGGCAGTCGCGCAAGGCCAGCCCGTATTCATACTTGGCCGGACAGGCGAAGCCGACCAGGCCAAGATCCTCTTCGTCCAACTCCAGCGCACCCAGCAGCTGGGCCTGATCGGTATCCATCACCAGCAGCGCGCGCAGCAGCTGCGTAGGGAGGAAATCCTGCGGCATCAGGGCTTCGAAGGTGCCGATCGGCACCATGGCCCGGCGCCCGCCGTTGAGGTTGCTCGTCAGCGGGAACTTGCGCCGTGCCAGGGCCGAGCCCAGCACCGGCTGAACCGCGTATTTGGTAAACATCGGGCGGATCCAGCCCATCGGGATCTGCTTGCGGTCTTCCTCGATCAGGGTGATCTGGCGCGCATAGCGACCGAGATAGCCGCTTTCGCCTTCACCGGCGCGCCCGCTCAGCACGGAGCCCGAGATCATCCGCACCGGCAGATCGGTCGGCAGATCATTCTGGGCAACATCGGCCATCGACGCACCTGCAATGGTGCGCACCATGCGCGGATCCGCGCAGACCGGACCGGCCAGCGAAATGATGCAGGAGGCGTCGAGTTTTCCGGTCAGAAGCAGGCGACCGATCACGATCACGTCCTGATAGCCGATGGTCCAGACCGGTGTGTCGGCCTTGAGGGGCTGAAGGAAATGGATATGGGTGCCAGCGAGGCCGGCGGGATGGGGCCCGGAGAAGGCAGCCGCCTCGACACCGGGCAGGTCGGCGCCCGGAATGTCAGCGCCGTCGCCCTGGCAGAGATAGGTCTTGCCCTGCGAGAGCGAGGCCACAGCAGCCAGACCAGCGGTAAAGGCCTCGGCGTCTTCGGCGATGATCAGGGCCGGATCGGCCGCCAGTGGCTCGGTATCCATCGCGGTGACAAAAATCGCCGCAGGCCGGGTGGCAGGATCGGGCACCTTTGAATAGGGGCGGGTGCGGAAGGAGGTCCACAGCCCGGCAGCACAGAGCCGCTCGGCCAGGCCTTCGGGGGTTGTGGCATCGCCCACCGCCGAAAAATCTACGGGCGCGGCGGCGCTGTCATCGACGTCGATCTCGATGCTGACCAGCTTGCGGCGGGCGCCACGGTTGATGGCCTTGACCCGTCCGGCGACGGGCGAGACGATCTGCACCTGCGGCAAGTTCTTGTCGATCAGCACTGGAGTACCGGCCCCCACCACATCGCCTTCAGCAACCAGGACGCGCGGTTTCAGGCCGATATAGTCGTCGCCCAGAATGCCACAGGTCTGCGAGTTCGGAGCAACTTCGATTTCTGATCTTGGTGCGCCCGAGATGGGGACATCCAAACCTTTTCTTAGCGGGAAACGCTGCAACGTTCTTCACCTCTGCCGAAAATTTCTTGGCTTATGCGACAAGCAGGCCTTGGGTGAAAGTGGAAATATGGCTCCTGGGAAACTTTATCTTTCGCGGCCTTTTATCTGTTGAACTGCCCAGCAAACTCGTTGAAAAGCTGTCCCGATAAACCGCCTTGGCCGCCTCGACCCAAAAGGGAGTGTCTCCTTGTCTGATCTGACCGCGTTGTCCCGCCGTTCTTTCATCCTGATGTCGATGGCGCTTGCCGCCTGTAAGCCTGGTGAAAACATTATAAAAATCACAGGCTTGACGATGGGGACTACATATAATGTGGTGGCTGTCGACGCGACCAACTCGGTCAGCGAAGCAGAGGCGAAACAGCAGATCGAATCGGCCCTGGCGCTGGTGAATCGGCAGATGTCGAACTGGGACGCCACGTCTGAGATTTCCCGCTTCAATGCAAATACCGGCACCGAGGCGGTTTCGGTCTCGGCTGATCTGGCCAAGGTGATGCAGGCCGCCGAATCGGTTCACATCGCAAGTGAAGGCCGTTTCGACACTACCATGGGGCCGCTGATCGAGCTCTGGGGCTTTGGCGCCAACACGGGGGCGGGCATGCCGGGCGATGCAGAAATCGCTGAGGCCAAGGCGCGTTCCGGCCATGCGGCAACGCTGAATGTGGGCGCATCGAGCCTGCAGAAGAAACAGTCCGATACGCAGGTGTACCTGTCGGCCATCGGCAAGGGTTTTGGGGCAGATGCGGTTGGCCGTGCGCTCGAATCCCTCGGCCTGAGCAACTACATGGTTGAAATCGGCGGCGATCTTTATGCCTCGGGTAAGAACGCGGACGGCCTGCCCTGGCAGATCGGCATCGAAAAGCCCGCGGCCCTGTCGGGTGGCGTGCTGGACCTGATCGGTGTGTCCGGTCTTGGTGTTGCTTCGTCGGGCGACTACCGCAACTACTTCGAAAAGGACGGGCAGCGCTATTCGCACCTGATCGACCCCGCCACGGGACGCCCGATCACCCACAAGACCGCCTCGGCGACGGTGCTGGCGGAGAATGCCATGCTGGCGGATGCCTGGGCCACGGCCCTGTTGATCCTGGGACGTGAACGGGGTCTTGAGATTGCCGAGCAGCACGATCTGGCGGTCCTCTTCGTGGAGCGGGACGAAGATGCCTCCGACCTGCGGTTCAAGACGGCCGCAAGCGGTCGCTTCACTGCGCTGACAAGCTAAGTTCTGACGGAGCAAGCCGCCATGACCACGTTCCTCTTCACGTTTGGATTGTTGCTGCTGATCATGCTGGGCATGGCCCTTGGCGTGATCCTGATGAACAAGACGATCAAGGGAAGCTGTGGCGGCTTGAATGCGATCAGCGGTGCCGACAAATGCCTTGTCTGCAGCAAGGATATCGACCCCGACAGCCCGCTGCGCGACCGGCTGCAATGTCCGCGCAAGCGTCAGATCATGGAACAGGCGCAGCGCATGGAAAAAAGCGCCTAACCTCCCGTCGACAGCGGAACAAATCCAAGAACCAGCAGCCCGGCTGCGGCCAACAGGCCGAAAAGCCACAGCTGCCAGCGCGGCCCTTCCATTTTCCAAACCCGCCGATATTGGTAGCCGGACAGGCAGGCCAGCACGAAGATCACCGTGGCGATCAGCGGGGACAGGGTAATCAGGGGCACTGCGATCTCCACTTTACTAGACGCTGCGTTATGCTGCAGGCTGTCATGAATGACAACCGCAGCTTAAAGGAGCCGCCCCATGCCCACCTCCTATCAGGCACCGATGCGCAAGGATAAGGACAAGAAAGGCGGTCATAGCCAGACGCCCTCTTCCAACCTGCAGCCTGCGATGGCGACCGTGGCCGATATCCTGAACGGGAAGGGCAACGAGGTGTTCTCGATCAGCCCTGACGAGACATTGCATCGAGCGGTGGAGCTGTTGCGGGACAAGCGTATCGGCGCCTTGCTGGCCACCGACGAAACGGGGGCATTGTGCGGGGTGCTGTCCGAGCGCGATATCGTTCGCAAGCTGGCCGATGCGCCGGGCCGCACCCTGCCGCAGCTGGTTCGGGACGTGATGACCCGGAAGGTCGAAACCTGCAGCCCGGCGGATCCGCTCCTGTCGGTGCTCAAGCGTATGACGGCGGGCCGGTTCCGCCACATGCCGGTGACAGAAGACGGCAAGCTGACGGGCATGATCACGATTGGCGATGTCGTAAACTTCCGGCTGACCCAGCTGGAGCATGAAGCCCTGCAAATGAAGCAATTGATCGTCGGCTGACGACTGATCGGGATGGTGCTGCCTGCGCCATCCCGGTGATGCTTGAAGCGGGTGCCGCCACTCCAGGACATGCCTCCCTCTGGGGCTGGACTCTTTTGTCGCATCCCATTGTCTGAGCTCTGATCCCCCTCATATCGTGAAGGGTCGTCTTTGGTGCTGTCCCCTCCGGGGCCGCCAAGCTGCGGGACGCTGTCGTCTGGTCTCAGGGCCAAGAAGCGGGTTCCTGCCGAGCCGTTCGGCTTGGCTTGCTGCAATAAGCGATCTTGTGAAAGATGATCACAATGAGACTCAGCAAGGCCGAGTACCTCAGAGGCAGTTTGAGTCAGAATAACAAGTAACAAGGGCAGAACACATGATTGGTCGGAAAGTCCTGCGTTCGGCGCTGGCATTCGCTGTAACCGCTACCGTTTCCACGTCACTCCCCCAGGCCGGTCGGGCCGCTGCCGTGCAATGCCCGGCGCCGCTTACCCAAGGGGTGCCCAAACGGCAGGGCAGGGCGCCGCGTGGCAGTGAGGTGATGCAGGCCCTGCAGGGCCTCCAGGGCAGGCAGCGCGACGATCTGGTGATGGAGCAGGTGCTGTCAGGAAACCTGCCGCCTTTCCTGCGCAAGCTGGTGCCGGTCGATATTGCCGGGGTGCTTGCCAATGGAGAGCGGATGTTGGTGACCATCTGCGTCATGCCGGAATACCTTGCGGTTGGCGACAACCGGGATTTCGTGCGGGTGCCGATGGGCCTGGCTTCGGCGGCGCGGATCGCCAGCGAGTTGGGTTTCCTTTTGCCGACGCCAAAGATGGTTGATGCGATCTACAACCGCGCGCAGATCCGGCTTGCGCCGCGCCCGATGAAGCCGACAGCACAGATGGAGTCGACCGACTATCTGATGCGGCACGATCAGATCATCGATGCGCAACGCGCCCAAAGCCCGTCGGTCCTGGCCGCGCTGACATCGGGCCAGAAGAAGGACATTGTGCTGACCAATCGGTTGCGCAGCAAACCGGGGCGCGTGGCCATCTATGGCTGGCATCGGCAGAACGGACGCCCGATCCAGCCGCTCAGCACGGTTCACGGGGCGGAATATGCCGATTACAGCCATGGCGTTCGCCTGGTGAGCCAGACCGCCTTTGTGAATGGGCGGCCGACCAGCCTGGCGGAGATCATGGCGGATCGTGAGCTGGCGGGCATTGTCAGCTCTGAAGGGCCGATCGCCGATGCGACAGGCCTGCTGGCCACCCAGTTCTGATCTCGGCCCTGATCCCGCGATCCGATCAGGGATCAGAGCGGGGTCAGGATCACTCCAGCGACTTGCAGCAGCGGAATCCCAGGTGGTAATTCTCATGGCTGCTGGCGCTCATCACCCTTGATCCATGCCAATAGGGCGCGCGCCAGCGGCACCAATCCGGGTGGGCGCGGTATTTGTCCCAGATGAACCAGCTGCCTTTCATTTCGGTGACACCCAATGAGGTGCTGCCGGTGCTGGCCATCTCGCGGGGGGTCATCGGCAGGTTCATATGTTCGGCCGCGTTGCCGTGCTGATCGTAGACGCCAAGGGCGCTGACACAGCCCGGAAAGGCGCCGGTGGGATAGGTGTTTGACCCGCAGCTGTTGAAGCCACCGCCCCCGCAAGAGGCGCTTTTGGTGCTGTTGGCAGCGCAGATGCCGCTTTGATAGGTCGCACCATAGGCCCAGTTCTTGGCACCGCTGTATTTGGCATTATGGGCGCTGCGCATCGCTGCGACCGATCCACGGCCAAAGAAGTAATCCGGCGGCTCCAGCGCGCCGGCACAGGCGCCTTCCCATTCATGGGCGTCGCAGATCCGCTTGCCGACGGCGGCGCAGATCTGTGCCGCCTCGCGGGCGCGGGTCCAGACGACCGGATAGGTGCAGGGGATGTTGGGGAATTCGAAGATATCGATGCAGGCCTTGGCATCAGAGGGTTTTTCCACCCTCGGATCATAAAGCGGCGCCATGTATTCATCGCCGCATATCCGCTTGTTCTGCGCATTTCTGTAGCGCGCAATGCCACCGATTTTCGCTTTGCACTGGTCCGGTGTCATCGGGTGGCGCGTGATCGCGGGATTGCCCTGTCCGATCACCCGTGATCCGGCGAAAATGGTTTTCAGCCGGGACATCTCGGCGGCGC
This sequence comes from Phaeobacter sp. PT47_59, assembly GCF_028890025.1. Lineage (NCBI taxonomy): Bacteria > Pseudomonadati > Pseudomonadota > Alphaproteobacteria > Rhodobacterales > Roseobacteraceae > Phaeobacter > Phaeobacter sp. PT47_59. Next base: position 51,066 of record NZ_JARCJL010000022.1, on the reverse strand, counting down.
TGAGGCCATGAACGGATTGGATCTGCCGGAACAGCGCGTCATTGGCCTGCTGCAGGGCGGACTGCGCCAAGGCAGGAAGGGCGCCAAGCCAGGCGAGGCACAGCGACAGGAGAACAGCTTTCATCGGGTGCGCTCCTTTCGGGTGAGGTAAAACAGGTCGCGATTGTCGGCAAAACCGATGAAGCGGGGGATGATGGTCCCGTTGCGGGCCTTCTTTTCGATCAAGGACATGCCCGGCAGCAGATGCTCAACATGGACCTCACCGCCTTGGGACACGTATAGCGCCATGTAGGTGTGCTCCAGCGCGTTCATGTCCAAGAGCATCGCGTAGCTGCAGCCATAGGCCTGAAAGGTCCGCGCCATGGCCGAGGGCGTCGCGGTAGAGAAATACCCATAGAGCAGGTAATCCTTCCCCCGGTCCGATACCATGCAGGCCCCGGCGCGCAGGGTGCGCAGCTCGGCCTTGGCAGAGCCCGACCAATTGCCCGGGCCCCACTTGGTAACCCGATCCCCCGGTATCACCTGGCCGGTCTTGGGGTCGGTCTCCACCAGCGGCACGCCGTTTTGCCGGGCAAACCGGATACGGGGCAGCAGGGCATTGTCCTCTTCCGTCCAGGTCTTCATGCCGATGCTGCCATCGGTCAGCCCGTAGAGCGTCGAAAGACCCGGTTGCAGCTTGCTCAGGATCACGCCCTTTTCGATGAAGCCGTAGTGATGGCCGAGGTTGGCCGTCGCCATGTCTCCGAACTTGAAGGCGCCGTGTTGGCGTTTGAACCCGGCGGTAAAGGTCGCCACCGCATTGCTGGCGATGACCGGGTTCACCATGCCGAGCGTCACCAGCGGTTTGGCGCTCTCGATCCCATCGGGACCGGGCAATCCCCGGGGCCGGACCGATGCCGGAGGACGAGAGGACCAGCCAAGCGCGGGATGATCCGTGCCAACCGCATAGCCGATGTCAAACAGGCTCATGTCAAAGGCGGTCATATAGCCGGTGGCCTTGGCCTCGACACTGTCCAGCCGGTTGGCTCCGGGGCTTTTCAGGATCTCGTCGCTGATCGCCCTGGGTTCAAAGGCGCTGGCAAAGACCCCCTCCAGACCGGCGATGGGATACCATCTGCCAATGGTCATACGTCCCGGAGTGGTCCCGGCAATGCCCAGCGTCAGCAGGGTCGAGATGACGCGCTGATCCGTTGGGGCAACCTTGCCCTTCATCGGCGGTGGCCCGTTCCGGGCACCATCGGCGCCGCCGTTACCGACCGTTTCGCTGGTTTCAAGCTCTGCATCGCGGAAGAAGGTGTCCCGGACAAAGCGCACGATGGTTTCGCCGCCCCAGACGTTGTCGCGCAGGAAATCGGTTGTGGCTTCGATATTGGTTCGCGCACCGGTTACCCGGTTGCGCAAGTAGAGCTTGCCATCACACAGCGGCGCATAGGCCAGTTTGCTCTGTCGTGCCGCGGTCAGGGCCGCGCTTTCGTCGGCCCAGGGCGCGCAGCGTTCAGATCCTTTGGCGGTGGTGATCTCAAGCGCGGGCAGGGGGCCATCGTCGAACCGCAGGGCCTGCGTCGCGGGATCCGGATTTTCCAGGTGATAGGAGGTCGCTTTGCTTTCCGGGGCGTCCCGTAGCTCCAGCACATACCAGGCGCCCACGGCCGGATTGGTGGAGATCCAGGTCAGATGGCGGCCGGTCTCCGGTTCCACTGCGGTTTGCGTGGTTCGGAACAATTGCAGGTCCAGAACGGATTTGGCGCGAACCGCATCATAGGCCTCGCGCTGTGCAGCCAGTGTTTCCGGCGTCTGGGCAGAGGCCAGGCCAGCGGCCAGCACCAGGCCAAGACCGCCTCCGAACAACAGGGGGGGTGATTGAGCCATGATCCTGATCTCTCCCTCGTTTGTGTCACATGACGGCGCGCACCAGCGCCAGCGCGCCTTTCTTCCAAGGCACGCGGTGCGTCACCCCTGCCTGCGCGGAAATGGACGGCAGGTTCGCCAGATACCATTCGTAATTGCGGATCAGCGCCTCTTCGTTGGAATGGGCAGGTGCATAGCCAAGCCGCTCAGTCAGGCGGTCGATACTGACAAAACTGTCCTTCGAGGCGGTTTCGTAGATCCACTTGTAAAGCGGCGACAAATGCAGCGCCTCCAGCAGACGGAGCGTCCAGATCGCCGGGGCGGCGGGCAGGCCGATGATGCGCTTGCCATGTCCGGCGCGATCCAGGACGGCCTGAAAGCTCTGGCGCAGTGATCCGAACTCTGCAGCCCCGACATTGAATGTATCATTCACCAGATCGGGCGGCTTGGTCGCGCAGAGGTAGACCGCCTGATTGAGGTCTTCGACATCCAGCAGTTGATAAAGATTGTCGCCGGATCCCAGAACCGGAAAATTGTGACCGGTATTGGCAAAGTCATAAAGCAGTTCAAATGCGCCCAGCCGCTCGGGCCCGACAAAGCTTTTGGGGCGCAGCACGGGCAGCAACAGCCCCTTGTCGCGGAACTCGGCGCAAAGATGTTCGGCCAGCACCTTGGACTCCCCATAGGGCCCGACGCCGACCATCGGGTCGCTTTCCACCAAGGGGTGGTGATCCGGGATCCCGTAGACCGCCGTGCTGGAGATATGGATGAACCGGTCGATACCGCGATCCAGCGCCGCCTGCAGCATCAGGCGGGTGCCATCGACATTGGTGGACATGATTTCCGCATGTTCCGCCAAGGGCAGCGCCGCGGCGCAATGGACCACGATATCAACGTCCTCAAATGCAGCGTCATGCAAGGAGAGGTCGCGAATATCGCCCTGTAGCACCGATATCCGGTCCGCCTCAGGATAGCTGAAGGGGGCGATATCATAGCTGCGCACCGCATGGCCTTTGTCCAGCAGGTACCGCACCAGGTTGATGCCCATGAAACCGGCTCCACCGGTTACTAGAAAACGTTTTTTGTCCATTTCTCACGTGCGCCTGTGTTCGTGAGCCCCTGTGTCCGTGCCGTTTTGAAACCTCGGGCCCAAGGGCAGGATGCGGCACCCATCGCAAACCTCCCATGATCTGGGTCAACGTGAGCCCTGTTCGGTTCTCGTTACACTGGATCCCATGCGATCCATGCCATGACCGGCCCGTTGGGCTTTCCCTTGCAGGCGATGAAACCGACCATGACCAACCGCTCTGACGATTTGCACGATGCCAATGTGCCTTTGGTTCTTGATGTCGATGGAACCCTGCTGCGAACCGATCTTCTCTATGAAACCTTCTGGGCCGCACTGGGCAGTGATGTGGTGGCGACCCTGCGCGGGGTCGTCAGCAACTGGCGGCGCCCGGAGCGATTGAAGCAGGCCCTGATCGAAATCGACAGGCCAGCCATTGAGTTGCTTCCGGTGCGGGAGCCCGTTCTGGAGATGGCGCGCGCGGCTGTGCAGGCCGGGCGCCCGGTGCATCTTGTCTCAGGTTCCAATCAGGCCTTGATCGACGCTCTGGCAGAGGTGTTGGAGCTGCCGGGCGACCACTACGGTTCGGACCGTGACCGCAATCTGACCGATGCGACCAAGGCGGCGTTCCTGGTCGAGCAATTCCAATCGGGCGGCTACGATTATGTCGGCAATGCGCGGGCCGATCTGAAATCCTGGGGTGAGGCAAGAAAGATCATTGCGGTGGAACCGGACAGGGGGCTGCTGCAACAGATTAAGGCGCTGGGCAAGCCGGTGGAGATCCTCCCGGACGGCTGGGGCGCTTCGGAGGTGGTGCGGGAACTCAGACCGCACCAATGGGTGAAAAACCTGCTGCTTTTCGTGCCGCTTCTGATCAGCCAGACCTTTTCGGCAGGGGCCTTCCTTGCGGTGTTACTGGCGACGGCGGCGTTCAGCCTGGGGGCCTCGTCGATCTATGTTCTAAATGACCTCCTGGATCTTGAAGCGGACCGGCGCCACCCAGAAAAACGCTTTCGCCCGATTGCAGCAGGACGCCTGCCGATTTCAGCGGCGATGCGAATAAGCCTGCTGCTGATCCTGCTGGCCCTGAGCCTGGGCTATTTGGTCGATCCCTCCGTCGCCCTGCTGACGCTGACCTATATGGCGGGCAGCCTGTCCTATTCGCTGTGGCTGAAAAAGCGGCGTTGGCTGGATCTGCTTGCATTGACGGGGCTGTTTCTGTTGCGGCTCCTGACGGGGGCGGTGGCTGCCGGGGTCATCGTGACCCCGCATTTGCTGGCGCTGGGCTTTGTGGTCTTTTTCACCCTGGCCTGCGTCAAGCGGCTGACCGCGCTGAGCCGAATGCCCACACGGGCTCATCTGCCCGGGCGCGGTTATGCGCCTGGCGATCTGATCCCTTTGGAGCGAGCGGCCTATACCGGGGTCGGCCTGTCCGGTGCGGCCTTTCTTGTCTATGTTATGGATGCAAATGCGGCAGGCCTCTATTCGGCGCCGCTGGTTGCTGCCATGGCAGTGATACCGGCTGTGCTGTGGCTGTTTCGCATGGTGCGCCTCAGCATCGCCGGGCGCGAGGACTATGATCCGGTCCGCTTCCTGCTGCACGACCGCGCCGGATTGGCTCTGGTGGCGGCGGGGGCGGGGTTGCTATTGCTGGCGGCCTAGCTTGGCCTCATCCGCGGCACCCGCCGTGTGAAACACGAAGCGGTAATCCAAGTTGTACTTGATCACATAGCCTGCCGTCAGCCCCAGGAGCGCGCCAAGCTCGCGCAGGGTCTGGGTCTGCCCGATCAACCAGAAAAGCGTCTCGCTGCCCCAGAACAGCGCGGTCGTGCCGATGCCTGTCAGCGTGTACAGGCTGAAAGTGCGTGTTTCACTGCGCAGGCCGCGATGTTCATCGAAAAAGATCCAGCGCTTATCAAGCCGGTATTTCACCACCAGCCCGACCAGGGTTCCCGCCATCAAAGCGGCAAAGAACCCGCCATCGGTTGCCGCCAGAACGATCCGCTGCATGGCGAGATTGGCAAAGGTCGCGATCACCGCAAACCCCGCGTATCTGATGATCAGCTGTTGAAGTGACAAACGCAAATGGGCGGCCTCCGATATCCGGATCATAGGCTGATCCCCGTGGCACAGGGAAGCCGTGGAATGACCTTGCCCGGGACCCTGCTTGTGGCCGATCACAGGGCGTGATGCGACAAGGCGATGACAAGCCAATTCAATTGCCGGTATCCTGCGGGCTGTTGGAAGGAGCCGTTTGATGAAGATCATGCCCGTTGCCTTGATGTCCGGCGCCATGCTGAACGTCGATTTCCGGCGGCTGCTCGGGGCGCAGATCCTGTCGGTCCTGGGGGCGGGTCTTACGACCATTGCCCTGGCGCTGTTGGCCTTTGACCTAGCCGGGGAGGCCGCAGGCGCTGTGCTGGGCACCGCGCTGGCGATCAAGATGGTGGCCTATGTGGGCTTGGCCCCGGTTGCGGCGGCGCTTTCGGCGCGGCTGCCGCGCAAACCCTTCCTGATCACGCTGGATCTGTTGCGGGCCGCATTGGTCCTGCTGTTACCCTTTGTCACCCAGGTCTGGCAGATCTATGTCCTGGTCTTCAGCTTTCAGGCGCTGTCCGCAGCCTTCACCCCCAGTTTTCAGGCGGTGATCCCCGACATCCTGACCAATGAGTCAGACTATACCGAGGCCTTGTCCTATTCCCGGCTGACCTACGATCTGGAGGCGCTCTTGTCGCCGATGCTGGCCGGGCTGGTGTTGATGGTGGCCTCCTTTCATATGCTGTTCCTGGGCACGGCGCTTGGTTTCCTGGGATCGGCGTTGCTGGTGCGCCGGGCGGTTTTTCCCGACCGATCGGCAGGGACCACTCAGCGGCCCTTTGGCGACAGGGTGACGCGCGGGCTCAGGATCTATCTGGCCACGCCGCGGTTGCGGGGGCTGTTGGCGCTCTATCTGGCGGTGGCAACGGGGACGGCCATGGTGATCGTCAACACGGTCGTGCATGTCAAATCGGACCTGGGCCATGGCGATGACATGGTGGCCTTGTTCTATGGGGCCAGTGGCGTGGGGTCGATGATGGTGGCAATCCTGTTGCCCCGCCTGCTGGCGGAGCGACCGGTGCGACCGGTGGTGATGGCGGGCGGAGCGATCCTGACGGCGGGCATGGCCTGTGCCGGGGTGTTTGCGCCCGGGATGCTGGGGGGGCTGCTGCTGTGGCTGCTGCTTGGGGCCGGGGCGTCGTTGATACAGACCCCATCGGGGCTGTTGATCATGCGCTCCTGCGCAGAGGAAGACCGACCCGCCCTGTTTGCCGCCCAGTTCGCCCTCTCCCATGCCACCTGGCTGCTGGCCTATCCGCTGGCCGGACGGCTGGGGCAGTGGCTGGGGGTGTCGGGCACCTTTCTGGTCATGGCGGCCATTGCCGGAGCGGGCACCCTGTTGGCGCATCGGCTGTGGCCGGTGAAGACGGGCAAGACGCGGGCCTGAGACCCTTCAGCGCCCTGCGCCAGAGGTCAAAGCCCGCGTGCGATCCGCAGACTGGCCTTCAATCCCGCGCCGCTGTTCTCAAGCTGCAGCTCGCCGCCGTGCAGCTCGGCAATTTCCTGGGCGATGGCCAAACCCAGGCCGACACCGCCGCCACCGCTGTGTCCGCGTGCGAAGGGGCGCAGCATGGCGTCGATCCGCTCTGGCGGAATGCCCGGCCCATCGTCTTCGATGACCACCTCCAGCGCGTCAGATCCCAGGCTGCCGATTGTGACCGTGACGCGGCTGCCATGGGCCAGGCCATTGTCGATCAGGTTGCTCAGGGCGCGGCGCAGCTTGTCCGGTTGCCCGCGCATCAGGCTTTGTCCGATCGGGCCGATATCGATCGCCGCGCTATGGCCGAACAGGGTGGGCACGCCCGGCAGGTGCAGCGGGCTTCGCCCGAGGAATGCCACGTCACGCCCGGTGTCGCGATAGTCGTCCACCAGGCTTTCCACCAGGCTCGACAGGGCGAACTGATGGCTCTGCTCGCTTTGGTGGCGGATGCTGAGCAGGTCCAGCGCCCCATCGATGATGCGGGAGATCTCATCCAGGTCGGCGTTGAACTTGCCATGCAGGTCTTCGTCGGTCAGCAATGCGCTGCGCAGCCGCAGCCGGGTCACGGGGGTGCGCAGGTCATGGGAAATGGCGGCCAGGCCTTGCGCCTTTTCGGCCTGCTCTGCCGCAAAACGCTCTTTCAACTGGTCGATCCGGTCGCGCACCTGCACCGCCTCGAGCGAGGCCAGCGGCGGCAGCGGGGTTGGCCCACGTCGCGCCAATTGCCGAAAGGGCGCTGCCAGGTTCAGCGCAAGCGGAACGATGGCGGCGATGGCGATCAGAAAGGCGGCCAGACCGATCAGCGCCACCTTGGTTTCCTCCAACCGGCTGCGCCACAGGTCCGGGGCGGAGATCGACAACACCCTGCCATCGGTCTGGAAAATCGCCAGGCTGGCGCCGCTGTCCTGCCGGGTCAAGGCGCGCGACAGGTCCCCCAGCCGCCGTTCAGGCGATTGCGGCAGGACAGCGGCGCGCAGGGCATCGGGCCGTTTGGGCGGGGCATCGAACACGGCGGCAGCGCGCAGGCGTTGACCGTCCAGGATCAGGATCAGCGGCACCGTATGGGCGGCTTCGGCGGCAAAGTCACCGGGTGTTTGCTGCCATGCATAGGGGGCGAGGCGTCCGGATGTCGTGTCCTTCGCGCTGCGGATGATCTGCAACAGCGCCGGGCCCGAGGTCTCGGCAATAAGCAGCGCCGCGCGGCGGTCGAAGATCCGATGCAGGGTCCAGCCCGAGACCAGGGTGCCCGCCACAAAGGACAGGGCAACCAGCAGCGGCAGGCGCTGCGCCAGAGAGCCCGGCAACTGGCGCAGGGCGTGGAGCAGGAGGGCGTTCAAACCCATGCCGCTAGCCGTTGATCGGGGCGCAGAACTGGTAGCCCCGGTTGCGCACGGTCTTGATGAAATCCGCATCCCCATCGGCGGCGAAGAGTTTCTTGCGCAAGCGGCTGACCAGGATATCGACGCGTCGGTCCTCGGGGCCAAGCGTGACACCAAAGATGTCGCGACCGATCACCTCGCGCGACAGGGGCTCGGGCAGGGATGCGATCAGCGCTGTGATCAGCCGGTACTCGGTCGAGGACAGCGGCACCAGCATGCCTGCCGGGCTGTGCAGTTTCTGCCTGTTCAGATCCAGTCGCCAGCCCAGGAAGGCCACCGTGCCGCTCGTCGGCCTGGCCTTGGCCGGGGTGGTGCTGCGCCGCAAAAGGGCATTCATCCGCGCCAGCAGCTCGCGCGGGTTGAAGGGTTTTTCCAGGTAGTCATCGGCGCCCAGCTCCAGGCCAGTGATGCGCTCGGTGTCACCCTTGACCGCCGACAGGATGATGATGGGCACCTGGGAATCTTGGCGCAGCCAGCGGCACAGCGACAGCCCATCGTCGCCCGGCAGCATCACATCGACCACATAGATGTCAAAGGTCTCGGGGGGGATCTGCCGCGCGGTTTCGGCAGAGGCCGCCACCGTGCAGTCAAATCCGCTGCCTGACAGGTAGGTGGACAGGAGGTCGGAAATCTCGCTGTCATCTTCGACGATATGCACACGGGGCACGGGGCGGGGGTCCTTGGTCTGGTCAGTGCTGGCCTGGCTTGGCCAATGGAGTGGCGGTTCTGTATCAGAGTGTATCGCCCGGCGTCCGAGAGTGGCGTAGAACGCAACAAATCGCAACAAATTGAAGAGATCGGGCACACGCAAGTTCCGGTAGAGTGCTATCTCAGGTGCCTGAGGAGACAGGCATGATCTGGGAGGATATCATGAAGAGATTTGCAAAGGCGCTGCTCGGCGCCACGTCGATGCTGGCCGTCACCATTGCTGCCCCTGCGGTGGCAGAGCCCAAGGCCGAGGTGCTGCACTACTGGACCTCCGGCGGGGAGGCCAAGGCGGTGCAGGCCCTGCAGGAGGCTTTTAAGGCGCGCGGCGGTGAATGGGTCGATGCTCCGGTCGCCGGTGGCGGTGGCGATGCGCAGGCGGCGGTTCTGCGTGCCCGCGTGCTGGCGGGCGATCCCCCGGCTGCGGTGCAGATCAAGGGGCCGAACATCCAGGAATGGGCCGAGGCAGGCGCACTGGGCGACCTGAGCGATGTGGCCGCTGCGCAGAACTGGGACAAGGTGCTGCCCGAAACCATCCAGAATATCGTCAAACACGACGGTCACTACGTGGCGGTGCCGGTGAACGTGCACCGGGTCGATTGGATCTGGGCCAACCCTGCGGTTCTGGCCAAGGTCGGTGCGGATGTCCCCAAGACCTGGGATGAATTCAACGCCACCGCCGAGAAACTGAAGGCGGCGGGCATCATCCCGCTCGCGCATGGCGGCCAGCCCTGGCAGGATGCAACCGTGTTTGAAACCGTGGTTCTGGGCGTCGGCGGCATCGACTTCTACCAAAAGGCGCTGGTCGATCTCGACATGGACGCGCTGGGGTCCGACACGATGGTCAAGGTCTTTGACCAGATGCGCAAGATGCGCGGATATGTGGATCCCGATTTCCCGGGCCGCGACTGGAACCTTGCCACCGCCATGGTGATGCGCGGCGAGGCGGCGATGCAGATCATGGGCGACTGGGCCAAGGGCGAATTCGCCGCTGCGGGTCTTGAGCCGGGCAAGGATTACGTCTGTGCCTCCACGCCCTCGGATGGCGGCTATATCCTCAATTCGGACAGCTTTGCCATGTTCAACGTCAAGGGGGACGACAACGTGCAGGGGCAGGCGTTGCTGGCGGAGCTGATCCTCGGCACCGAGTTCCAGGAGACCTTCAACCTGTTCAAGGGCTCGATCCCGGCGCGCACCGATGTTCCGCGCGGCGATTTTGACGCCTGCGCGATCAAATCGATGGACGACATGGTTTCGGCGGCCGAAGGTGGAACGCTGATGGGGTCGATGGCGCATGAGATCGCCCAGGCCGGTGCGGTGCGCGGCGCCTTCATCGATGTGGTGACCGCACATTTCAACTCGGACATGTCCTCCACCGAGGCGACCGAGAAGCTGGTCAAGGCGATCAAGCTGGCAATGTAAGCCTATCCGTGGCTTCCTAACGGCGTGGCCCCTGCAAAAGGGGGCCGCGCAAATCCACTTATCGCACCGAAAGCAGACCCGCCGTGTCCCGCCCTCCTGTCACCCTGATGGACCGTCTGGCCCGCCTGCTGCCGCAGATCGTGGTGGCGCCGGGCTTTACCGCCATCCTGTTCTTCGTCTACGGTTTCATCCTTTGGACCGGCTATATGTCGCTGACCAAGTCGAAGATGCTGCCGAACTATACCCTCACCGGATTTCGCCAGTATGAGCGCCTGTTCCAGATGGACCGCTGGTCGGTGGCGATCGACAACCTGTTCATATTCGGGGTGTTGTTCATCGCGGTGGCCATCGTGATTGGCTGCCTGCTGGCGGTGCTCCTGGATCAGAAGATCCGCGCCGAAGGCTTCATCCGCACCATCTACCTTTACCCGATGGCGATCTCCTTCATCATCACCGGCACTGCCTGGAAATGGATCATGAATCCCTCGCTGGGGTTGGAAACCGTGGTGCGCAGCTGGGGCTGGGAGACATTCCGCTTTGGCTGGACCGTGGATGAGAACCTTGCCGTCTATGCGCTGGTGATGGCCGCCGTCTGGCAAAGCGCAGGCTTCGTGATGGCGCTGTTCCTGTCGGCCCTGCGCAGCGTCGATCAGGATATCATCAAGGCGGCCAGCCTGGATGGCGCCTCCCCCTGGCAGATCTACCTGCGCATCATCCTGCCCTCGATGCGCCCCGTCTTCATGAGCGCGGTGGTGATCCTGGCGCACCTGGCGATCAAGAGCTTCGATCTGGTGGTGGCGCTGACCGGGGGCGGGCCCGGCTATGCCTCAACCCTGCCGGCCAATTTCATGTATGAGATGACCTTCCGCCGCAACGAGATCGGCGTCGGCGCGGCCTCGGCCATGGTGATGTTGGCGACGGTGGCTGCGATCATGGTGCCCTATCTCTATTCCGAGCTGAGAGGCAAGAAACATGTCTGATAGCTTGCACATCTCCGGCGCACGGCCCGGCAGCCAGATTTTCCTGCGTCTGCTCCTGTGGGCCGTTCTGATCCTCTTTGCCCTGTGGTTCCTTTTGCCCGCCTATGTGGTGGTGGGCACCTCGATGAAGGATCTGGAGGAAATCCGCGGCGGATCCCTTCTGGCGCTGCCGCACGAGCTGAACTTTGCCGCCTGGCGTCATGCCTGGAGCGAGGCCTGTATCGGGGTCGAATGCACGGGATTGGAGCCCTACTTCTGGAACTCGGTGCGCATGGCCCTGCCTGGGGTGGTGATCTCGACCATGCTTGGGGCGCTGACCGGTTTTGCCCTGACGAAATTCCGTTTCCGTGGCGCCAACCTGGTGTTTGCGCTGATCCTGTTCGGGTGCTTCGTGCCCTTCCAGGTGGTGATCCTGCCGATGGCGCAGACCTTGGGGAAACTCGGCATAACCAATACCGTCTACGGTCTGATCCTGGTGCACTCGGTCTATGGGCTGGCCTTCACCACGCTGTTTTTCCGCAATTATTACGTCACCATCCCGGATGAGCTGGTGCGCGCGGCCACCATCGATGGGGCAGGGTTCTTCACCATCTTCTGGCGGATCATCCTGCCGCTGTCGCCGCCGATCATCGTGGTGTCCGTCATCTGGCAGTTCACCCAGATCTGGAACGACTTCCTGTTCGGCGCCAGCTTTACCACCGGCGGTGCGCAGCCCGTCACCGTGGCACTCAATAACCTGGTGAACACCACCACCGGGGTCAAACAATACAATGTGGACATGGCGGCGGCACTGATCACCGCGGCGCCCACGCTTTTCGTTTATATCGTCGCGGGCCGCTATTTCGTGCGCGGGCTTACCGCCGGCTCGGTCAAAGGATGAGGACAGGCAGATGGCTTCTCTGACAATCAACAATGCCGTGAAACGCTATGGCCAGGTCGAGGTGCTGAAGGGCGTGTCGATCGACCTTCGAGATGGCGAGTTCCTGGTGCTCTTGGGTGCCTCTGGCTGCGGAAAATCCACACTGCTGAACATGATCGCAGGGCTGGAGAGCGTCACCGAGGGCGAAATCAGTATCGGCGGGCGTGTGGTCAATGACGTCCATCCCAAGGACCGCGATATCGCCATGGTGTTCCAGTCCTACGCGCTATACCCGACCATGACGGTGGCGCAGAACATTGCCTTTGGTCTTGAAATGCGCGGCATGCCCAAGGCCGAGCGCCAGCAGCGGGTGCTTGAGGTCGCCAAACTGCTGCAGATGGATCACCTGTTGGATCGCAAGCCCAGCCAGTTGTCGGGTGGGCAGCGTCAGCGGGTGGCCATGGGGCGCGCCCTGGTGCGCGATCCCGAGGTGTTCCTGTTCGACGAGCCGCTCAGCAATCTGGACGCCAAGCTACGCCTTGAGATGCGCACCGAAATCAAGCGCCTGCACAAGCGCCTGAATGCCACCATGGTCTATGTGACCCATGACCAGATCGAGGCGCTGACCCTGGCGGATCGCATTGCCATTCTCAAGGATGGCGAGGTGCAGCAGCTGGCCTCTCCGGCGGAAATCTACGAGCAGCCTGCCAATATGTTCGTGGCTGGTCTGGTGGGCTCACCGCCGATGAACTTCATCGACATCGTGCCGCAGCATTCGGATCAGGGGGTGGTGGCGGAAATCATCGTCCGGGCCGATGGGCAAGAGCATCCGCTGCTGCTGGACCTCAGCGCCCATGCCGCACGTCTGGAGACGCGCATGGGGCAAAAGCTGGTCCTTGGCCTGCGGCCGGAGATGATCACCCAAGGGTCGGATGGATCCGGGCAGGTGGTTGCGGCAGAGATCGATGTGACGGAGGCCACCGGGGCCGATACGCTCTGCGTTCTGACCTGGAATGGCAAGGAGGTGCTGGCACGGGGCACCTCTGGCTATGCCCGCCTGTTGGAAGGCACCATGGAGTTCTGCATCGATCTGGATCGGGCGGTGCTGTTTGACGGGCAAAGCGGTGTGCGGCTGGGGGCGTGATGCCCCCTGATTGGAGTGGCGCCGACGCGTTAACGAAATGCGGCCTTCGCGTGGCGGTGAACCGGGGCTACGGGTGCCGATTCCATCGCCTCCGAGGGCAAAGATTCGCCATATTCGCCCCTCTCAGCCGCCGATTCCGGAGCGTATTGCGCGCTTCAGCAGGAAAATCGGCAAGAAACGCCGCTCAGATTTCGCGATTTCCATCATGTTTTTCGGGCATTTGGTTAAAATTTACGGACAATCGAAAAGCTTTGTTAGGCATTTCCTAAGGTTTTGTTCATTGTAGAGGGGGAATAACCGGGGGGTTAATAGATTGTTTACTGCGTCATATTCTGTCCATCATTTCGTCCGTTCCCGGCTGCATTGAGCCGCATTCCAGCCGCAGCTCTCAACCAGAGTGTAAGAGTGGAAAGTGGAGTGGACTATGATGAGACTAAAAGCTGCAGCCGCGGCGGTGTGCCTGTCACTAGGCCTGCCCGGCGGCGCGAAGGCGGATGAGAGCCGCCAAAGCGTCAGTACAATGCCGGGGTGGGAGGCCGTGGGCCGCCTGAACATTGCCGGGCGCAATATGTGTACGGGATCCTTGATTGCGCAGAACCTGGTTCTGACCGCGGCCCATTGCCTGTTTGATCCGGCTACCGGGCGCCGGGTGGATCCCGGCCAGATCAAATTCGAGGCCGGTTTGAACGGTCAGGCCGTCAAGGCCTCGCGCAGGGTTGCCAAGGCGGTTCTGCATCCCGGTTACCGTTTCGGCAATGGTGGGATCGCTCAGATCGGCACCGACATCGCGGTCCTGCGTCTGGATAGCCCGATCAACAGCCGGGACATCCGGCCGCTTCGTCTGGCCTGGCATGCCGACCGCGGGGACACCGTTGGCGTTCTGTCCTATTCGCATAGCCATGCGACCCGGCCCAGCCTGCAGCGTGGCTGTCAGGTGCTGGCAAAGCAGAACCAGACCCTGGTGACCTCTTGCCGTGTGGATTTCGGCGCCTCCGGGTCGCCGGTGATCGAAGTCACCGCAGGCCATGCACCGCGCCTTGTGTCGGTGATCTCGTCCAAGGCGGCGATCGGTTCGCGCCGCGTCTCGCTGGGGACGGTTCTGGATGGAACCCTTCGTGCGCTGATGCAGCGCGCAGGCTGACGACTGTCAGATCAAACGTGCGAAAAGAAGTTTCGCGCAGACCTGCCTTTGGCTCGGCTCTGGGCAAGTACAATAAGACAGGCACCTAGACGGGATGACGTCTTGGATGCGGGCCTAAAACGGGCCGAAACACCCCCCGAAAATCTGACCTTTGAAAGATCGCTCCCCTAGGGTTCGCGGAAGGCTTCGCGCGACTTGTAGAGCGGCTTCAGCAGGTAGTTCAGGACGGTCTTTGAACCGGTCTGCAATTCTGCCGTGGCGCGCATGCCGGGTCGGATCTCGATCGCCTGTTGCCGCTCGGTAAAGCCCGAGCGATCGACGCGCACCGTGACGCGGTAGAAGGGTTCCACGCGCGGGTTGCGCTCGTCTTCAAAGGTATCGGCCGAGACAAAGTCTACCTTGCCCTTCAAGGCGCCGTAGATGGTGTAGTCATAGGCCGAAAGTTTGATCGTTGCATCCTGGCCGGGCTCGACGCTGGCGATGTCCTTGGGGTTCACACGGGCCTCGACGAACAGCTCTTCGCCCAGGGGGATGATTTCGAAGATCTCTTCGCCCGGGCGCACAACGCCGCCGATGGTGGTCACGGCCAGGCTGTTGACGATGCCGCTCATCGGGGCGGTGATCACGGTGCGGTTCAGCTGGTCCGTGGCCAGGCGCAGCTCCTGACGGAGGGAGGCCAGTTCTCGCAGCGCCTTTGAATACTCCTCTGCCAGGTCCAGTTCGTTCTGGGTGCCAAGCTCGGTGTATTTGGCCGAGGCATCGGTGGCCGCCTTCTGCGCCTTGTTGACCTCGGTCAAGGCCACGATATTGGTCTTATAAAGCCGCTGCAGGTTCTCCAGCTCGTCATTGAGCTGGGTCATGATGGTATGGGCACTGTCGCGGCGGCTGTTGAAATCGGTCTGGCGCGCCTTCAACAGCGCCCGTTCCGAGGCGAGGATCTCGCCAGAGCGTTCGGCGAGCGGGGCAGGGACCTCGAAGTCGAAGGCGCCGCCCATTTCCGCCTCAAGCCGGTATTGCTTGATTTCCAGCGCGTCGATCTGTTCCTGCAACTCGTCCGATGCGGCGCGGAATTTGGTATCCTGCAACCGGCCCAGGACCTGCCCGGCCTGTACGGTGTCGCCTTGCCGCACGAAGAGTTCCGCCAGGATGCCGCCCTCAAGGTTCTGCACGATCTGCGCGCGGGAGGAGGAGACTACCTCGCCTTCGCCGCGCACGATCTCATCGACCGAGGCAAAGGCGGCCCAGGTCAGGAAAATCACCACGGCGGCGGCCACAAGGTAGATGATCCGCCCCGATCCGCGGGTGTTCTCGGTGAAGTCGAAATCGGTGATCGCGGTCATTTCTTCTCTCCTGCCGCAAGATGGGCCAGAACCTGATCGCGCGGCCCATCCACCACCATGCGGCCCGCCTGCAGGATCAGGGTGCGGTTGGTGAGCGACAGGATCGGCATGCGGTGGGTGGCGATGACCGCGGTACGGCCCGCCAGCCAGCTTTCCAGACGGCTGACCATGGTGCGCTCCAGCGTCTGGTCCAGCGCAGCCGTGGGTTCATCCAGCAGCACGATCGAAGGGTTCTGCAGCCACAGCCGTGCCCAGCCGATGGACTGGCGTTGGCCGATCGACAGCCCGCTGCCGCTATCGGCGATCTGCAGATCAAGACCCTTGTGGTGGCCGCGCACAAAGGCGCCGAGGCCTGCGAATTCCAGCGCCTCCATCAGGCGGCTGTCGTCGCGCTCCAGCTGGCCTAGGTTCAGGTTGTCGCGCAGGGTGCCCGTCATCAGGCGCACGTCCTGGCTGAGGTAGCCGATATGGCGGCGCAGGTCGCGCGGATCAATTTGTGAAATGTCGGTGCCATCCAGCATGACGCGGCCCTTTTCCGGCGCGTAAAGACCGGAGAGCAGTTTCAGCAGCGTCGATTTGCCAGAGCCGTTGACGCCCAGCACCGCGACCTTCTGGCCGGGCAGGATGGCGACGGCGGGCACGTCCAGCGTCGGGGCGGCATCCGCATCGTAGCGGAACACCACTTCGCGCAGGTCGAACCGCCCGCTCAGGCTGTCACGGCGCAGATAGCTGCGGGTCTCGTCCTTGTCCTGCGGGGCGGCGGCGATGGCGTCCAGCGCTTCCAGGGCCGCCTTGACGTTGCTCCAGCGGGCCAGGGTGCCTGCGAATTGCGTCAGCGGCGCCAGGGTGCGGCTGGTCAGGATACCGGTGGCGATAATGGTGCCGACGGTGAATTCACCGGCAAAGACCATCAACGTGCCCAGCACCACGGCGCAGATATAGGTTGCCTGCTGCACTCCTTGTGACCAGTAGGTGAGCGCGCTCGACAGGCGGCGCTGCTCGGTCGAGGAATGGGAGGACAGAATGTTCAGCTCGTCCCAGAGCCGCATCACCCGATCCTCGCCGCGCTGGGTCTTCACCGTGTCCAGCTCGCTCAGGGTTTCATGCAGCAGGTGGCCTGCCTTGGCATTGGC
The DNA here is from genome assembly GCF_028890025.1 of Phaeobacter sp. PT47_59. Lineage (NCBI taxonomy): Bacteria > Pseudomonadati > Pseudomonadota > Alphaproteobacteria > Rhodobacterales > Roseobacteraceae > Phaeobacter > Phaeobacter sp. PT47_59. The sequence continues at coordinate 34,472 of NZ_JARCJL010000022.1, read as the reverse complement.
ACCCTGCGTCTGACGGGTGAGGGAGATCATGCGTTTCTGCAGGAAATAGGCGGGCAGCAGCATCAGCACGCCGCCTGCGACCAGAACCCAGACGATCGGCCCGGCGATGGAATAGACCAGGATCAGGAAGACGGCGATGAAGGGGATATCGGCCAGCGTCGACAGGGTGGAGGAGGTGAAGAACTCGCGCACCGAGCCAAAATCGCGCATTGCCGCAAACAGCCCCGAGGGCGGCATCGGCTTTTGATCCGAGCGCATGCCGATGAGGCGGCGCATCAGATTGTGCTGCACGGTCAGTTCGACCTGGCGCCCGGCGCTGTCCGTGAGCCGCGCGCGGGCCATTTTCAGGCAGGCCTCCAGCGTGATGGCCAGGAAGGCGCCAATGGCCAGAACCCAGAGCGTGGCATGGGATTGATGCGGCACCACCCGGTCATAGACCTGCAGCGAAAACAGCGCCACAGAGACCGCCAGCACGTTGGCCACCAGCGAGCCGAGCATGATTTCCCCGACCTGACGGCGGAATTTCGGAAACTCGCCCCAGAACCAATGGGATTTGTCCAGTTGCGGCGTGTGGCGCTGGGCCATCTGCGACAGGGCGGGGCGTGCGCCGAGGCTGAGACCGGTGAAATAGGGCTGGAACTCTGCCAGCGGTACTTCGGCGCGGTTGTCAGGGCAGGTGGTGTCGTAGATGAACAGCACATCATCGCTCTGTTCCAGCACCAGTACGCATTGACCGCCCTGCATCATGGCAAGGGCTGGCCAGACCTCGGGGGTGATCGCCTTCACCTTCTGCAACCGGGCCTTCAACCCGGTGGACTGCAGCGCCTTCTTCAGGGCCTTGGGAGCGGTGTCCCCTTTGGCGGTCTTCCACAGGAAGGCCGCGATATCGCTGGCTTGCGTCTGCGTGCCCTTCAGGGCGGCAAGGGTTGCAATCAGGTCGGCGCGGTGCTGGACACGCTCCTCAGTGGCCCGGGTCACGTCCGGGCCAGCCTCTGCCGTGTTGGCTTCCTCCGCCTGCTCCGCGGCAGGTGCGTGGTTTTCAACCTCCGCTTCAGGCTGCAGGATCTGTGCCTCGTCCTGCAGGATGTCAGCGGTCTCTGCCTTTGGTTCGAGGCTGGGGGCCGCCTGGGGGGCGACCTGCGGTTCGGGCCTCGGTTCGAGCCGGGGTTTGGGCAGGCTGCCGGTCTGCGAAAAGGTTGCAATCTCCACCACGGGCGCGGCCTCGGCCTCGGGCGTATCCTCACGGGGGTGCACGGCTGCAGGCGCGGGCGTCACCTCGGGCGTGGTGAGCATCAGCGGTTCTGACCGGTCGTTGCCGGTGTCTTGCTGCCGGTGCGGAGCGGGGATGAAGGTGGCCACATCCGGTGTGGTTTTGGGCGCGGCATCTGCCCGGGGAATGAACGGCATCGGCTCAAATGGAACCGGGGTGGGCGGTGTCACATCATCAAGACCGGGCGCAGGGGCCACCGGCACGGCCTTGGCGACAGGCGCATCCTCAGCGGCCTTGCGGGGTTTGCGGAATTTTCCGGGGAACCTGATCATATCTTATTCCCATCTGCCAACAGGCCCATATCCCGCGACAGCTCCAGCTGGATCAGGATGACCTCGTATTTTGCGTCAATATGTGCCTGTTCGCGGCGGATCAGTTCCTCGTAGATGGAGACCACCTCCATCACCGGGCGCTGACCGGCCTCGTATTGCGATTTGAACAGCTTGTAGGTTTCGCGGCTGGCCCGGGCGAGCGAGGCGGTTTCGCTTTCCTGGCGGATGTAGGAGGCCAGGCGCTGCATCTGGCGCGCGTAGGTGCGGCGGGAGTCTTCTTCGGCCTCACCGATGGTGCGGCGGGCGGCTTCCTTGCTGGCCTCCAGCGCCTGCAGGGCGGCCGGGGTGCCCAGACCCAAGGGCGTGGCCAGATCGACGGTCAGCCCGGCACCGGAGCCATCGGAGGTGACATTGCCTGCAGCAGCCACCTGCGGCAGCAGACCCGCGCGCCCGGCCTTGGCTTCGGCAATGGTGCGCTCGGCTTCGGCCTGCGCCTTCATCACGTCCAGAAAGGCGGTTTGCTGCGGAGGGGTGCCAAGATCCAGACGCTGGGGTTTGTCCGGGAACCGTTGCCCGGTCATCGCCTGCAATTCGGCCCGCGCGGTAGAGGCGGAATCCGCAGCCGTCGCCTTGGCCGTGCGCAGGCCGGAGATCTTGCTGTCCACCACATTGAGGTCGGATTGGTCGTTCAATCCCCCCTCGACACGGCCGCTGACGATGCGACGGAATTCGCTCATCTGGTGGATGGCACGGCCGAGATAGGCGGCCTTTTCATCGCCGCGCAGGCCCGCGGAATAGAGCGCCACCGCGGTTTCCACCCGTGTGTTCATGTCGATGGAGAGGTTCACGGCGGCAACCTCCACATCGGCGGCGGCGAATTCGCGTTCGGCCTTGCGGCGGCCATTGTCAAACAGGATCTGTTCGATCAGCAGCCCGGCCACCAGATCGCCAAGATCGGTCAGGCTCACCGAAGGGCCAATGGTGGGCAGCCAGTTTTTCGATTTTGCTTCCGCGCGCAGCTTGGCACTGATCAGCTCGGCTTCGGAGGCGCGGGAGGACGCGGTGATCGCGGCTTCTCCGACCTGGCGGTAGATGCTGCCCTCTTCCAGCAGGGAGCGGCGCTGCATCAGCGACGATATGATCTCGGAAGAGGCTTCGCCCTCGGCTTGCTGGAAACTGCTGGCGGTGCGGGACACCGATCCGTCGCTGTTTTTCACCAGGAAGGGGGATTGCTCGGCGCAGGCCGACAGGCTGCACAACAGCGCAATCACTCCAGCGGATCGTCCCAACAGCATCCTGCCCTCACCCTTCTACTCGTACGCCGCTTTTCGGCTTATTGTTTTTGGTCCGGCAGCCAGTCCTGACCGCCTGCCGGACACTTAAAGTCAGATAAGAACGTTGATGTCCTGATCCACCAGCAGCGTGGTGCCATCGTTGCCGATGGTGTAGACGTTGTAGGCCTGCCCATCCACGGATTGGGTGCCTGCCGCCGCCGCCCCGGCCACGGTCAGGGTATCGCCCGAACCGCCATGCACCGTCAGCGTGTTGGAGTTGCCGGACAATGCCTTGATGTCGGATTCGGTCAGGCTGAGCGACACATCAGAGGCGTAGCCCAGGTGCAGATCGTCGATGTTGAACTGCGACAGGCCCGCATGATCCATCGTGCCGCTGTTGGTGGCGTTGTCTTCCAGCACCACCAATGTGCTGGAGGCATTGCCTGCGGTATCCTCGCTGGTGATCACCAGATGGGTTCCATCCGGGACCGGCGTGGAGAAGGTGAACTCGGTGCCGAACACCGGATCCTGAGTGATGGTGGCGGTCGGAACCGTTACGCTGCCGTCACTTTCCAGGGCGCTCACGGTGTAGCTGTCGGTCACGCCTTCGGTGCTGATCCGGCGCACATCTCCGCTGGAGAAGGTGACAGAGTCCACATCCGGAGTGGTGTAGATGGTGTCGACCGCGAAGCTTTCGGTCAGGGATTGCGTATTGCCCGCTGCATCGGTCGCGGTGATCGTGGCCGTCGCCGAGTAATCCCCCAGGGGGATGTCGGCGGCGTCAAAATCGGCACTCCAGTTGCCCGAGCCATCGACAGTGGCGGTGCGGGTGACACCGCCAATTGTGACCTCGACCGTGGAGCCGGTTTCAACGGTGCCGGTCAGGGTGACGCCCGCATTGCGCTCGGCAAGGTTGACCACGTCGTCCGCGGTTTGATCCGCAACCACCGTGAAGGGGGCGATTTCGGTATCAATGGCCAGGGTGTGGGAGGTGGTCGCGGTGTTGCCCGCCGCATCGGTCGCCAGCACGGAAATCGCCGCATCATAGGTGCCGGTCGGGATGTCCGAGGCGGCAAAGCTTGCGGTCCAATTGCCGAAGTTGTCGACCACGGCGTTATGGGTCACGCTGCCCATCTGGACCTGTACGGCAGAGCCGGGTTCGACCGTGCCGGTCAGGGTGACACCATTGCTGTGTTCCACCGCGTTGACGATATTGTCGCCTTCGATGCCGGTGGTGTTCATCGTCAGAGGATCGACAAGCGTATCCAGGGCCACGCTGTCCGAGACACTGGCGGTATTGCCGGCGGAATCGACGATGGAGGCCGTGATCGGCAGCTGGGCTTCGCCCGTGGGAACCTGCGCGGGCAGGAAGGTTGTGCTCCAGTTGCCGTTTATATCCGCGACCACCTGGTTCGTCGCCGCGCCAAGCCCCACCGTTACGGTCAGGCCGGGGGTTGCGGTGCCGCTGATTTCAACACCGTTGGCGCGTTCCGTGGCGTTGATGATATCGTCCAGTTCGACCGGGTCGGGCGACAGGGTCACGGTGCCCGCCACGGTATCGACACGCAACGCCGCAGAGGCCGCAGCCGTATTGCCCGCGGCATCGGTGGAATTCACCGTGATCGCGGTGTTGTATTCACCGGGGGCGATGGCGCCTGCTTCGAACGTGGCGCTCCAGTTGCCATTTGCATCCACGGTGGCCTGACGCGTGACGCCTGCCAGGGTCACATCGACGGTGGCGCCGGGTTCGGCAACGCCGGACAGGGTCAGGCCTGCCTGCGCTTCGGCCTGGTTGACGGTATTGTCGCCACCGGCAGATCCTGCATCAAGCGTCACCGAAGTTTGCGTATCGATGCCCACGGTCGTGCTGGTGGATGCGGTATTGCCGCTGGAGTCGGTCGCGGTGACCGATACGGTTGCGTCATATTCGCCATCGGCAATGTCCGAGGCGGCATAGGCCGCACTCCAAGTGCCGGAGCTATCAGCGGTGACCGTCCGGGTGATGCCCTGGAAGGTGACCTCGACGGTGGCGCCCGGATCCGCGAGACCGGTCAGCGTCACCCCGCCTGCCTGTTCGGCATTGTTGATCACGTCGTCACCGGCAATCGGCGAGTCGATGGTGACGCGGGTTTCCGTGTCGATATGCACCGTATGCGATGCGGTGGCGCTGTTGCCCGCTGCATCGGTGGAGGTCACCTCAATGGTGCTGTCATAGATGCCGCTGGCGATCTCGCTGGCGTCATAGGCCATGGACCAGGTGCCGTCGGAGGCCACCGTGGTGGTGCGGGTTGTGCCTTGGAATTCAACGGAAATCGTGGCGCCAGCCTCACCCGTGCCGGTCAGCGTGATGCCGTTGGAGGCTTCGATGAAGTTGATGTCGTTGTCGCCGCCCGCAAAACCAGTATCAAGCGTCACCGCGTTTTCCGTGTCGATATGCACGGTGCTGCTTGTGGTTTCGGTATTGCCGCTGGAGTCGGTCGCGGTGACCGATACGGTTGCGTCATATTCGCCATCGGCAATGTCCGAGGCGGCATAGGCCGCACTCCAAGTGCCGGAGCTATCAGCGGTGACCGTCCGGGTGATGCCCTGGAAGGTGACCTCGACGGTGGCGCCCGGATCCGCGAGACCGGTCAGCGTCACCCCGCCTGCCTGTTCGGCATTGTTGATCACGTCGTCACCGGCAATCGGCGAGTCGATGGTGACGCGGGTTTCCGTGTCGATATGCACCGTATGCGATGCGGTGGCGCTGTTGCCCGCTGCATCGGTGGAGGTCACCTCAATGGTGCTGTCATAGATGCCGCTGGCGATCTCGCTGGCGTCATAGGCCATGGACCAGGTGCCGTCGGAGGCCACCGTGGTGGTGCGGGTTGTGCCTTGGAATTCAACGGAAATCGTGGCGCCAGCCTCACCCGTGCCGGTCAGCGTGATGCCGTTGGAGGCTTCGATGAAGTTGATGTCGTTGTCGCCGCCCGCAAAACCAGTATCAAGCGTCACCGCGTTTTCCGTGTCGATATGCACGGTGCTGCTTGTGGTTTCGGTATTGCCGCTGGTGTCGGTCGCGGTGACCGATACGGTTGCGTCATATTCGCCATCGGCGATTTCCGAGGCGGCATAGGCTGCACTCCAATTGCCGGAGCTATCAGCGGTGACCGTCCGGGTGATGCCCTGGAAGGTGACCTCGACGGTTGCGCCCGGATCGGCGAGACCGGTCAGCGTCACCCCGCCTGCCTGTTCAGTGGCGTTGATCACATTGTCACCGGCCACCGGCGTGTCGATGATGACACGGGTTTCGGTGTCGATATGCACCGTATGCGTCTCGGTGGAGCTATTGCCCGCCGCATCGGTGGAGGTCACCTCAATGGTGCTGTCGTAGACACCCTCCGCAATTGCGTTGGTGCCGTATCGCACCGACCAGGTGCCGTCCGAACCGACCGTGGTGGTTCTGGTCGCACCTTGGAATTCAACGGAAATCGTGGCGCCAGCCTCGCCGGTGCCGGTCAAGATGACACCGTCAGAGGCCTCTATGAAGTTGATGCTGTTGTCACCCTCGACGGTATCGATGCCAATCGGAGGCGCAACGGTATCGACCACCAGCACATCGTGATAGGTGTTGCGGTTGCCAAACTCGTCGGTCGTCCGGATCCGGACCGAAGTTTCATATTCCCCGGTCGGGATGTCGGCAGGGTCAAAGGTGACGGACCAGGTGCCGTCATCGTTCACGGTGGTCCGTTCGGTCACCCCATTGATCCGCACATTCAGGCTCGCACCGGGCTCGCCGGTGCCGGAGATCACAGGGCCATCGGCCTGGATGACGGCGTTGACGATATCGCCGGTGGACTGGGTGCCGCTGGTCACCTCGGCTTCGGGCGGGGTGGTGTCGATGACCACTGTAGGCCCGTCCAGATCAAAGTCATTGCCGTCGGGATCGGTGACTTCAACCGTGGTGTCGTAGTTTCCATCCGGCGGGAGATCTTCGATGGCAATCGTTGCGGTCCATGTCCCATCGTCGCCGATAATGACGGTTTCGGTGTGATCGCCGATCAGAACGCGGACTTCGGACCCGGGGGTGCCGGTCCCGGTGATGACCACCGGATCGGTGGAGGAGCCAGCGATAGGATAAGACGCATCCGGGTCATCCACCGTCGGCTGGATGGCGGGCGGCGTGTTGGAGGTTGGTGTGCCGTCATCATTGACCAGAACGGCAGTGCCGACGACACCTGCGGCTACACCGGCCGTGCCCAGCCCGCCCAAGAGGGGCGCGGCGATCGGCGCGATCACCGGCTCAATGCGATCCACATCCAGGAAAACAAGATCGTCGTATGCGCTCCATTTTCCGCTCAGATCCAGCGTTTCGTAGCTGGCGAACAGCATGCCGTCGGGTTTGTCCTCAAGAACCACCTCGACGAACTGCCCGTCCGTGCTGAGGAACAGGTTCTTGCCGCCGGTGCCCGAAAAGCTGAAGTAGTTGTCGAGAACGAGCGTTTCGCCATTGGCCAGCACGATATGGAGATCGGCGCCACGGCGGGCAAAACTCTCGATTTCGGATCGCCCAAGATTGAGGGAAATGTCCTTGGCACGGCTGACATCAAGCTGCGCGGGATTGCCTTCAGGAAACACGCCCTGCAGCGTGGTTCCCGTCATGTCACGGGAAATATATCCAACAGTACTCATTTTCTGCTCGCCTATATGCCCGGCAAACGCTGACTAAGCGATCACCTGGACTATTGCCTGTATGTTTTGCCCAATTGCCGTCTTTGCGGCATAATTTTGGACATGATGCGACTATTTTTAGTCTTCTGTCTAGAGTTGGAATAGCACGGCAAGCGCTGAAACGGGGAGATTTGTGCCCGTTTGGCCGCAGAAATTAAAATTTTAGGGAAATTTGTAGCGTTTTTGCGCCAGTTCTTAGCGAAAGGTTAACGTGGGGCTGCGGCGCCGCGCCGCGGAAGAGCTGCGCTCGTGGTGCAGCGTGAAGGAGAAGATGCCCGATGTCGGATGGGTTGAATGACTATCGCCAGCTTGCAATTGGCTTGAACGTGGATGCGCTGGCGCTGGTGCCGGGGCCGAATTTCACCCGGGCGCTGGGGCAGGGGTTCATGAGCCATGAACGCCCCTTTGTTCTGGTGATCCCCGCCGAGGCGCCGCCGGTGGCGATTGTTCCGAACCTGGAACTGGGCTCCTGGGAGCAGGTGGGCTTTGCCGGTGCTGTCTTTGATTGGCGCGATCAGGACGGGTACGCGGCGGCCTTTGCCGCGCTGGCATCGCATCTGCCAATGCAGCGCCTGGCTGTCGAAGGGCAGGTCATGCGGGTTTTCGTGCATCACGCGCTGAAACAGGCGATGCCGGATCTGGAGATCCTGGACGCAGAGCGCGAGATTTCCGGTCTGCGGATGATCAAGACAGCGGCGGATATCGCGGCACTTGAGGCGGCTATCACCCTGTCGGAGCGTGCCCTGGCGCATGTGCTGGACGGGGTGCGTGTCGGGCAGAGTGAAAAGGAGGTCGAGGCCGCCCTGATCCAGGCCTTGTTTGCACAAGGGGCCGATGATCTGGCTTTCTCGCCCATTGTGGCTGCCGGGGACAATTCTGCGCGGCCCCATGCCCATGCGCGCGCGGGCTACCGCATTCAGCCGGGCGACGCGCTGCTGTTCGATTTTGGCGCGCGCAAAGACGGGTTCTGCGCCGATATCACCCGCACAGTCTTTGTCGGCGACGTCAGCGAGGAGGGCCGTGCGGTCTATGACACTGTCCTGCGCGCCAATCTGGCCGGGCTCGAGGTCACCCGCGCCGGGGTGACGGCCCATCAGATCGACGATGTGGTGACGGGGGTGCTGGAGGCGTCCCCCTATGCCGACCGGATCCGCACCAAGACAGGGCACGGGCTGGGCCGCGATGTGCATGAGGCGCCCTATATCATGCGGGGCAATCACCAGGTGCTGCCTGCAGGCACGGTCTACACCAACGAGCCGGGACTCTACGCCCCGGGCAAGTTCGGGGTTCGGATCGAAGACGACGTGCTGATCACCGAAGAGGGCTGCCGGAGCCTGACCACCTTTCCAAAAGAGCTGATGATCGTCGGCTAGGTCCGGGTGGAAGATCGCAGCTGTTCTTGGAGGGACGCCTTGGCGTCCTGAATATGCGCCTGGGTCAGGCGGGCGGCCTCCTCGGCGTCGCCCGCCACGCAGGCGGCTAGGATCGCGCGGTGCTCCTCGGTGCTGCGGTTCACGCCGCCGCTCAAGACCAGCTGCGCCCGCAGGTATCGGTCGATCCGGTCGATGGCGTTCTCGATCACCTGGATGTGGTAGGGCATCCCGCTGGCACTATAGAGTACTCCATGGAACTTGCGGTTGAGCTCGCCCCAGAGCATGGGATCGTCGGTGGCCGCAAAGCGGTCCAGATAGTCCTGTGCCTGATCAAAGATATCGGAGGTCATCTTGGGCACGGCCGCCCGGATCACATCCGATTCCAATCGGGTCCGGAGGTCGAAGACTTCGCCAGCCTCCTGCATCGACAGGGTCGCAACCACGGCGCCCTTGTAGCGCTGGGCCTTGACCAGACCCTGCTGTTCCAGCCGGTTCAGCGCCTCGCGCACCGGAAAACGGGAGGTGTTGAAGGCCTTGGCGATTTCCTCCTGCCGCAGCGGCGCGCCATCGCGCAGCTCGCCTTCGATGATGGCCTTGCGCAGGGCCTCGACGATGACGGTCGCGGCACTTTCGCGGTTGGAGATATCGGGGACCTGAAGTTGCAAGCTTCTGCCTTTCGCACCAAGGGGAACCGGCTTTCCTATATATATCTATAGTGAGGAGGGCAAAGAGGCGATGCAGGAATTGGCCACTGAATGAATATGCGCCGCAGGCTTTGGACCTGCGGCGCTGTGCTTGTTGCAGTCTGGGGTCAAAACTGACCTTAGAATTCCACCACGGCTCGGATCGACTTGCCCTCGTGCATCAGATCGAAACCCTCGTTGATCTGATCAAGCGTCAGCTTGTGGGTGATCATCGGATCAATCTCGATCTTGCCGTCCATGTACCAGTCCACGATCTTGGGCACATCGGTCCGGCCCGAGGCGCCGCCGAAGGCAGTGCCGCGCCAGCTGCGCCCGGTGACCAGCTGGAAGGGGCGGGTGGAGATTTCGGCCCCGGCGGGTGCCACGCCGATGATGATGCTTTCACCCCAGCCCTTGTGCGCGGCTTCCAGCGCGGTGCGCATCACCTGCACATTGCCGGTGGCGTCAAAGGTGTAATCGGCGCCGCCGCCGGTCAGTTCGACCAGATGCGCCACCAGATCGCCGTCGACCTCGGCGGGGTTCACGAAGTCGGTCATGCCGAAATGCTTGGCCATCTCGACCTTGCCGGGGTTGAGGTCCACGCCGACGATCTGATCGGCGCCTGCAAGCTTCAGCCCCTGGATCACATTGAGGCCGATACCGCCGAGACCGAAGACGATGGCGGTGGAGCCGATTTCGACCTTGGCGGTGTTGATCACCGCGCCGATGCCGGTGGTGACGCCGCAGCCGATATAGCAGATCTTGTCAAAGGGCGCGTCCTTGCGGACCTTGGCCAGCGCGATTTCCGGCACAACGGTGTGGTTGGCGAAGGTGGAGCAGCCCATGTAGTGATGGATCGGGGTGCCATCCAGCATCGAGAACCGCGTGGTGCCATCGGGCAGAAGGCCCTGGCCTTGCGTCGCGCGGATCGACTGGCAGAGGTTGGTCTTGGGGTTGAGGCAGTATTCGCATTCACGGCACTCGGGCGTGTAAAGCGGGATCACGTGATCGCCCACTTCCAGGCTGGTGACGCCTTCGCCGACCTCGATCACCACGCCGGCGCCCTCGTGACCCAGGATCGCCGGGAAGATGCCTTCGGGATCGTCGCCCGAGCGGGTGAATTCATCGGTGTGGCACAGGCCGGTTGCCTTGATTTCCACCAGGACTTCGCCTGCCTTGGGGCCTTCGAGGTTCACCTCCATGATTTCAAGCGGTTTGCCGGGGGCTAGGGCAACGGCGGCGCGGGTGCGGATCATCTGTGGTTTCCTTCGCTTCTGTCTGCTGGCCCTGTGACGGCCAGTTGCGTGGCAGGATTTAAAATGTGCTGCCTGTTTTTTTCATTGCGGACCAGTCGGCCCGGCTTGTGCCAGCGTGGCATGGGCCACTGCGGGGCGCAAGCATCCCTCGCAACTCTATTCCGGTCTGATGGCAGGCTGCGGTTCAATTCCGGCTGAAACGGGTCTGTCTCCGCCATCAAAGGGGGGCGAAAAGGGGGAATGAAAAAATGTTACCGGCCTGCCCTTGACCTTCCCTTGACTGGAAGGTCCATATCCAGCGTCACTGGAGAAATAACCCACGAGTCTCAAATGGCACATGACACGGAAATCGCGCTTCAGATCACTGGCTTGAACTGCGCCGGATGCGCGGGCCGGGCCGAGCGGGCCCTGGCGGGCGTTGCAGGGGTCACATCCGCATCGGTCAACCTGGCGACGGCCAAGGGCCAGGTCAGCGCGTCGTCGGATCTACCGCTGTCGGATCTGACCGAGGCCTTGGTGCGCGCCGGTTATCCGGCGGCGCAAAGCACGGTCACCTTGCAGATCGAAGGGCTGAGCTGCGCCTCCTGCGTGGGACGGGTCGAAGCGGCTCTGAGGGCCGTGCCCGGGGTTCTGGCCGCGGATGTGAACCTCGCGGCAGAGCGGGCCGAGGTCACCTATCTGACCGGCGCCACCCGCGGTGCCGATCTGGCCCGTGCCGCGACGGCAGCGGGCTATCCGGCGCGGTTGCGCGGCCAGGGCATGGACGAGGCCGCAGAGGACAGCCAACGCAAGGCGGATGAGATCCGCAGCCTGGGCCGCGAGGTTCTGATCGCCGCCGCCCTGGCACTGCCGGTCTTCGTGATCGAAATGGGCGGCCACATGATCCCAGGGGTGCACCTGTGGGTGATGGATGTGATCGGTCACCAGCAAAGCTATTACCTGCAATTCCTGCTGACCACGCTGGTTCTGATCGGCCCCGGTCTGCAGTTTTACCGCAAGGGGTTTCCGGCCTTGCTGCGCGGGGCGCCCGACATGAATTCTCTGGTCGCGCTGGGCACAGCGGCGGCCTATGTGTTCTCGGTGATCTCGACCTTCCTGCCGCAGATTTTGCCCCAAGGCACGGCCAACGTCTATTACGAGGCGGCTGCGGTGATCGTGGTGCTGATCCTGACGGGCCGCTATCTGGAGGCCCGCGCCAAGGGACGTACCGGGGCGGCGATCAAGGCGCTGATCGGGTTGCAGCCGAAGACTGCCCTTGTGGTCAGTGGCGGCGAGGCGGTGGAAACCGCGGTGGATGACATCGCGCCGGGCGACCTTATCCGTCTGCGCCCCGGTGAGCGGGTCGCGGTGGATGGCGAGGTGGTCTCGGGCACGTCCTATCTTGATGAAAGCATGATCACCGGAGAACCCGTCCCGGTGCAGAAATCCAGCGGTGATCCGGTGACGGCGGGCACGATCAATGGCAATGGCCCGCTTGAGTTCCGCGCCACCAAGGTCGGCGGCGAGACGGTCCTGGCGCAGATCATCCGCATGGTGGAACAGGCCCAGGGCGCCAAGCTGCCGGTGCAGGGCATGGTCGATCGCATCACGCTGTGGTTCGTCCCGGCAGTGATGGCTGTGGCGGCGCTGACGGTGCTGGTCTGGGCCGTCTTCGGCCCGTCGCCTGCCTTGCCCTTTGCGCTGGTGGCGGGGGTTTCCGTCCTGATCATCGCCTGCCCCTGCGCCATGGGTCTGGCGACGCCCACCTCGATCATGGTGGGCATCGGCCGCGCCGCGCAGATGGGTATTCTGTTCCGCAAGGGCGATGCGCTGCAGCGGCTGGAAGAGGTGCGCGTGGTTGCCTTGGATAAGACCGGCACCCTGACCGAAGGCCGCCCGGCCTTGCGCGATGTGATCTGCGCAGACGGGGTTACCCGCGAAGAGGTGCTGCGGCTTGTGGCGGCGGCCGAAGCCTCTTCCGAGCACCCCATCGCCCGCGCATTGGTTGCGGCTGCGGGCAAGGGCATTCCCGAGGCTGAAAGCGTCGAGGCCATTCCGGGTTTTGGTCTCAAAGCCCGGGTCGAGGGGCGTGAGGTGCTGATCGGTGCCGCCCGCCTGATGCAGCGAGAAGGCGTCGAGATCACCGCTCTGGACGGGCAGGCCAAGGCACTGGCCGCACGCGGCGAGACCGTGTTCTTTGCCGCGCTGGACGGCCAGGCCGCAGCGTTGATCTCGGTCGCGGATCCGGTGAAAGAGGGCAGCGCCGAGGCGATCCGTGCGCTGCATGCCGAAGGTCTGAAGGTCGCCATGATCAGTGGCGATGGCGCGGCGACGGCACATGCGGTGGCCGCCGATCTCGGCATCGACCTGGTGGTGGCCGACTGCCTGCCGGGGGACAAGGTCGCCGCCCTGGAGAAGCTGCGCGCAGATCATGGCGCGCTGGCCTTTGTCGGCGACGGCATCAACGATGCGCCTGCGCTGGCGGCGGCGGATGTGGGGCTGGCGATTGGCACCGGCACCGATGTGGCGATCGAGGCAGCGGATGTGGTGCTGGTCTCGGGCGATCTGCGCGGCGTGGTGAATGCGCTGACCGCAAGCCGCGCCACCCTGCGCAATATCCGTCAGAACCTGTTCTGGGCCTTCGGATATAACGTGCTGTTGGTTCCGGTGGCGGCGGGCGTGCTTTATCCCTTTGGCGGGCCGATGCTGTCGCCGGTGCTGGCGGCGGGGGCGATGGCCTGCTCCAGCGTCTTCGTGCTCAGCAATGCGCTGCGTCTTTACGGGTTGAAGCCGGCCATGGGCAAAGCCACAGCCGTTGCCGGTGCTGCAGGTCCGGTTGGTGGCAAGGAGGTGACCGCATGAACATCGGTGATGTGGCGAGGCGTTCCGGCCTGCCTGCCAAGACCATCCGCTACTACGAGGATATCGGTCTCATCAAACCTCATCGCAGCGCCAATGGCTATCGCTGCTTTGAGGAGGCGGACCTGCACAAGCTGGCCTTCCTGGGTCGGGCCCGCGCCCTGGGGTTCAGCATCGAGGACTGTCGCCTGCTGATGGCGCTCTATGAAGATGAAAGCCGCGCCAGCGCCGATGTGAAGCAGCTGGCGCAGGAGCACCTTGGCAAGATTGAGGCCAAGATTGCCGACCTTCAGGCGATGCGCGATACGCTGACCGAGCTGGTCCAGTGCTGCGCCGGGGACAACCGACCGGACTGCCCGATCCTGAAGGATCTGTCCGGTGAGCTGTGCGGGGGTGCCGGGGCGCAGGGCAGGGAGGGGGAATAGCCCCGCCCGTGACTCGTTTGCGTCAGCCGTAGATCGGGTTTGCCATCGGATTGGACCAGGCGCGCTTGCCCGCGCGGTCGACCACCGTCACGCGCAGCCAGGGGCTGTTCTTGAGCCGTTCCAGCGGGATCCGCGCCTGGGTCAGCGCGGCGCCATGCGCGATCGCCGTTGCCGAACCATGGCCCTGAACCAGTACCGTGGTTGCAGCAGAACAGCTCACATCGACATGGCCGTCATTTAGGGCAACAGCCTTCAGATCCGGGCCCTGCGAGGCGTAGAAATGCCCGGCCTTCAGCGCCTCCAGCAGCAGGTCGGGCTCGTTGGCTTCGGCCTTGACCATGACCCAGCCGCCAAAGTGGTCGGGGCCTTTGAAGTGGGCGTCATCGGTGGCAATCAGGCTCAGATCCTGCCCGTCCGACAGCAGCAGATCGGCCATATGGCCCCCTTCGCCGCGATCGGTGCCGACGGCGCAGGTGTGGTTGTAGATCTCAACCGCATGGGCGGCGTCGATGCCGCGCGCATCGGCCGGCGTCATGCCCGACCAATGCGGATGGGCAATGGCGACAAAGGCCCCGGCATCGCGGGCGCGCCGGGCGATCTCCGGGCCGGTTTCCTGTCCCTCGACGGGGTGAAAGTCGGGGGAATGCGAGGGCGCGAAATCCGAAGGCAGGCCGACGGCAAGGATATGCCACAGCTCGCCGTTCTCCATGGCACCGGAATGCAGCTCGGCGCCGGGCAGGGTGGTGAACACCTCGTCCCGAAAGGAGGTCGTGTCGGTGATCGGATAGTCGAAACGGCCAACGAAATGATCGGTCAGCGCAATGAAGTCATAGCCTTCCGCCTTGTAGCGGCGGCAGACCTCGCCTGGATCCAGCACACCGTCGGACCGGTTTGAATGGCAATGCAGATTGCCACGATAGAATGCGCCGGGGGCGGCAAAGGCGGGGTGCAGCATGGGGATCTCCTGTCCGTGTTTCCCGGCCAGTAGCTGCTTTTGATGATGGTTCTGTGACAGGTGAAGCGGGCCACCCGGGGGCAGAGATCACAGCCCGTGAGGATGGAGGAGATCACGCGCGGCGAGGGGCTGTCGCTGACGCGGGGTCAGGCAGCGCCGAGGGAGGAGCGGCTCGAAACAGCCCCGCCGCGCGCAGCATCTACCTAGTCTTCCCTGCATGAACCGCAAGGGATAAAGGC
The DNA here is from genome assembly GCF_028890025.1 of Phaeobacter sp. PT47_59. Classification (NCBI taxonomy): domain Bacteria; kingdom Pseudomonadati; phylum Pseudomonadota; class Alphaproteobacteria; order Rhodobacterales; family Roseobacteraceae; genus Phaeobacter; species Phaeobacter sp. PT47_59. The sequence continues at coordinate 19,177 of NZ_JARCJL010000022.1, read as the reverse complement.
TCAAAATGACGTAACGGCCCGCCCCGGAAACGGAGCAGGCCGTTACATATGCTTGTGCTCGGCCAGTATGGCCAGTGAACTCAACCAGGCCAGTCAGGCCAATCAGGCCGGGCGCAGGTCCAGGATCTCACGCGCCTGCTGCCATGTGGCGACGGGACGCTCGTATTTCTCGCAGAGCTCGACCGCGCGTTTGACCAGCGCCGCGTTCGACGGCGCCTTGGTGTTGCGGTCCAGGCGCAGGTTGTCCTCAAGTCCGGTGCGGGTGTGACCGCCTGCAGCAATGGCCCATTCATTGAGCACGATCTGACCCGGTCCGATCCCTGCACCGCACCATTCGGCATCGGGGGCAAGGCGCTTCACCGTCTGGACGTAGAAATCGAAGGTCTCCTTGTCCACCGGCATCGCGTTCTTCACGCCCATGACGAATTGCACATAGAGCTTGCCGGGAATGGCACCTTCACGGCTCATCTTCACCGCCTGGTGAATATGGCTGAGGTCGAAGGCCTCGATCTCGGGCTTCACCTCATAGCTGCGCATTTCCGAGGCGAGCCAATCGACCAGATCCGGCGGGTTCTCGTAGACGCGGGTGGGGAAGTTGTTCGACCCCACCGAGAGCGACGCCATATCGGGGCGCAGGGACAGCATGCCACCGCGCTCCTTGCCGGCGCCGGAGCGGCCGCCGGTCGACAGCTGCACGATCATGCCGGGGCAATGCTTGTTCAGACCTTCCAGGAGGCGGCCAAACTTTTCCGGGTCCGAGGTCGGCGTCTGATCGTCATTGCGCACGTGGCAATGGGCAATCGTCGCGCCCGCCTCGAAGGCCTCCTGGGTGCTTTCGATCTGCTCTTCGATGGTGATCGGCACCGCCGGGTTGTGTTCCTTGCGCGGCACCGAGCCGGTGATCGCCACGCAGATGATGCAGGGTTTGCTCAACGCTGTTGCTCCTCAGATGTCGAAGAATACGGTTTCATCTTCACCTTGCAGGCAAATGTCAAAACGATAAACCGTCTGACCATCCCGTTCGCTGCGCTTGGCGATCAAAGTTTCGCGACGTTTCTCCCATTCGATCACGTTGATGATCGGGTCAGAGGCATTGGCCTCGGCTTCATCTTCGAAATAAAGACGGGTGTTGAGGCCGATGTTGATGCCGCGCGCAACGATCCAGAGGTTGATATGCGGCGCCATCATCTGGCCGTTGCGGCCCATCACCGGGCCGGGCTTCACGGTCTCGAACGCCCATTCCCCGGTTTCGAAATCGGTGATCACACGGCCCCAGCCGCGAAAGCCTTCCTCGACCTCACCGCCATGTTCGGGATGCGCGTAGACCCCGGCGGAATTGGCCTGCCAGGCCTCCAGCAGCACGTCCTTCACCGGCGATCCGATGCCGTCGATGACAAGACCTTCGACCCGGATCCGCTCACCTGCGGCGTTGGGGCCCGCGATGTCCTGACCCAGTTCCTGATCGTAGATCTGGAAACCGGCGGCACCCGGTGCCAGGCCGATATGGACGTAGGGACCAGCGGTTTGCGAAGGGGTTTCCTTCAGGTAATCAAGCTGTTGTGGCATCAGTTCCCCTCCAGGCGGTTTTCGAACAGGGTCGAGCGGCGGCCGCGCAGCACGATGTCGAACTTATAGGCAATGGTATCCAGCGGAATGGTCGCGTTCATATCAAGGCGCGCGATCAGCTGCTCGATGGCGTCGGGGTCCGGGATGGTCGAGACGATCGGGCAGCTCTTGATCAGCGGATCGCCCTCGAAATAGAGCTGGGTGATCAGGCGCTGGGCAAAGGCGGAGCCAAAGACCGAGACGTGGATATGCGCCGGGCGCCAGTCGTTGACCCAGTTGCGCCAGGGATAGGCACCCGGTTTCACGGTGCGGAAGTAGTAGTAGCCGTTTTCATCCGTGATGGTCCGGCCGCAGCCGCCGAAGTTGGGGTCGATCGGCGCCAGATAGGTATCCTTCTTGTGGCGGTAGCGCCCACCTGCGTTGGCCTGCCAGATCTCCACCAGCGTATTGGGCACCGGGCGGGCGTTTTCATCCAGCACCCGGCCATGCACGATGATGCGCTCGCCAATCGGGCTTTCGCCGGGCTGGGCGTAGTTCGAGATCAGATCGTTGTCGGTGGGGGCAAGGTCATTGTGACCAAAGCGCGGGCCGGTGATCTCGCTCGGCGTGTTCTCCAGGCTGATCAGCGAGAACTTGGGCGAGCGCGCCACCGAGGTCTTGTAATCCTTGGCGTAGGCGGGCGGGTGCCAGCGGCGGTCGCGCTGGTAGTATTCCGCCATGTTCTGATTGGGTTTGGTCATGGTGGTTTTCCTCCTCAGGCCTTGGTCGCTTGGGATGCGGCTTCGGCATCCATCTCGGCGTAGGTTTGTTTCGCCAGTTTCAGCGCATGGTTGGCGCGGGGCACGCCCGCATAGATCGCCACATGCTGAAAGGCTTCGATCACATCCTGGCGGCTGGCGCCGGTGCGGGCGGTGGCGCGGATGTGCATCGGGATTTCCTCGAAATTACCCATTGCCGCCAGAAGCGCCAGCGTCAGCATCGACCGTTCGCGGCGGCTGATCCCGTCGGAGGCCCAGACAGTGCCCCAGGCGCCTTCGGTGATCAGGGTCTGAAAGGCCTCGTCCAGCTCGGTCTTGGCGGCTTCGGCGCGGTCCACATGGGCATCGCCCAGCACGGATCGGCGCACGCTCATGCCTTGGTCAAAGCGGCTCTCGCTCATCCCGTCCTCCTCGTTTGATCTACAGATACTATCACATATCAAAATAGGTCTGTATAATGCCATGAGTTGGATATTTTCATACCGGATATGATATGCGTTTATCTGCCCAGCTGAAGCTGCGCCACCTTGAGGTTTTCGTCGAGGTGGCCCGGCAGGAAAGCGTCACCCAGGCCGCCGAGGCGCTGGGCATGACCCAGCCTGCGGTGACCCGCACCCTGCGCGAGTTGGAGGGCGTGGTGGGCAAACCGCTGGTGGAGCGGCACGGGCGCGGCATTCGCCTCTCGGCCTATGGGGAGATGTTTCGCGATCATGCCGGGCGCAGCCTGGCGCTGGCGCGCGACGGGGTGGCGATGTTGCAGGGGTTGGACGCGGCCGAGGGGCCACGGGTCGCCATCGGGGCGCTGCCAACCGTGTCTGCCACGGTGGTGCCGGATGCGCTGGCACAGCTGCGCGCCGAGGGCAGCCACAGCCGCTTTTCGGTGGTGTCGGGTGACAACCGCTACCTGCTGGATCAGCTCAGGCGGGGCAATCTGGATGTGGTGGTGGGGCGGCTGCCCGCGCCGGATCACATGGTGGGGCTGGATTTCGATCCCCTGTTCCGGGAACGCGTGGTGGCGGTGGTGGCGCGGGATCACCCGCTTGCCGGGGCAGGGCCGCTGCCCGCAGAGGCCTTTGACAGCTATCCGGTGCTGATGCCTTCGGAAGGATCGATCATCCGCCCCCTGGTGGAGCGCATGTTCCTGGAGCAGGGGCTGACGGTGCCACGTTTTCCGATCGAGACGGTCTCGGCCACCTTCGGGCGCCGCTTCACGCTGTGCCATCAGGCGATCTGGATCATCAGCCACGGGGTTGTGCGCGCCGATCTGGAAGAGGGGGTCCTGGCGCTTTTGCCGCTCAATACCGACAGCACCCTTGGCCCCGTGGGGCTGTGTATCCGGAGCGAACATCAGCTTTCGGCGGCGGCAGCGCGATTCTGTTCCGCGCTGAGGGGCATCTGCGAAGGCTAGGGGATGGCTTTCAGGCGCGCAGGCTGGCAAGGGCCATATCGGCCAGATCATCCGCCACGGTGTTGCGAAAGCTCTCCTCGTTGCCCCGCCCCGGTTGATACCAGAAGACCGGTGAGTTCAGCGTCAGCATCAGCCCCGCAACCGTGATCCGCAGGGTGCGATCGGCAAAGGTGCCCGCTGCCATGCCGCGCGAGACCTGCGTCGCGAACAATTCGGTATACTGCCGCTGTTCGGCACGCACCTGGGCCAGCAGCCCCTGTTCGGCTGCTTTCGACGGGGTCTTGCCGCGGGCGCCGGTGAAAGTCTGGAGAATCACCTTGTGGTAGGGCAGGGAGCGCAGCACCTCCAGCACATGCGCCCGCGCCATGCGCCGCAGGCAGATTTCGGGGGCGAGGGAATCGTCGATGACCTTATGCACGGCCTCATAGGTAAACCGTGCTGCCCGGAGCTGAACCGCCGCCAGCAATGCGCCCTTCGAGGGAAAATGGTGATATATCCGTCCCTTGGTCGATCCCAGGCTGGCCGCGATATCATCGATCGAGGCCGCATCGGCCCCCAGTGTCATGAAACAAAGGGCTGCCGCATCCAGGATTTCGCTTTTTGAGGCGCTGATTTGCTCTAGCATGTTGCAAGGCCTGTTGTTGTTTCACTCGTGTCAAAGCGGCTGGCCGAGCCTGCTGTCCGTCCCCTGTGACGGCCCCACACCGGCAAAAATCGGGGGGCGCACATTAGGACGGCACTTGCTCAAAAAACAGCCGCTTTTTGCCATTCTGACGCTGGGTCTTACCAATTGACAGAGGAAAAACATACTCAGTAGTCTGTTTTGGACGCCAGAGGGTTGCGCCGCTTGAGGAGGCACCGCGCAAACCCAGTAAAATAGGCGCATTCGCCCGGCAATGTTCGGGTCAGAAACCGTCCATTCCGGGCGGGGGGAGGAAATTTTGGAAGTATTGCAGCTCCTGGTCAGCGGGCTTGCGAATGGCTGTGTCTACGGCCTGATCGCGCTCGGCTTCGTGCTGATCTACAAGGCCACAGAGGCGGTCAATTTCGCTCAGGGCGATTTCATGATGCTGGGGGCCTTTGTGACCCTTGGCCTCACCAATGCAGAGTATTTGGATCTGCCGTTCTGGATCGCGGCGCCGCTGGCGATCACGATCATGGCGGTTCTGGGATACCTGCTGGATTTCTTCATCCTGCGGCACCTGTTCGGGCAGAGTCAGACCGCAGTGGTCATCCTGACCATCGCGCTGGGCTTTGTGTTGCGCTTCGTCGCCGGGCTGATCTGGGGGCATGAGCCGCAGACGCTCGAAAGCCCCTTGGCACTGGGGGATGTGCAGCTGGGCGGCGTGGTGCTGGGCATGGCCGACGTGGCCGTGATCGTGGTGACCTTCCTGCTCACATGGTCGCTCTACCAGTTCTTCCAGCGCACCAAGCTGGGGCTGGCGATGCAGGCGGCCAGCCAGAACCAGATGGCGGCCTATTTCATGGGTATTCCGGTGCGCCGGGTGCAGGGGTTGATCTGGGGCCTGGCCGGGGCCACGGCGGCTGTGGCCGGGATCCTGTTTGCCTCCAAGGGCGCCATTGATCCGAATGCGGGTCTGTTGGGCATCAAGGCCTTTGCGGCGGCGGTCATCGGTGGCTTCGGCTCGCTTCCGGGCGCGCTTGCAGGTGGTCTCATCGTTGGTGTGATCGAACCCTTCGCGGCGCGCTACCTTGCGGCCGGCTACTCGCAGATCGCGCCCTATGCGCTGCTCCTCGCGGTGCTGGTGTTCCGCCCGCACGGGCTGTTCAGCCAGGTCCGAGTGAAGAAGGTCTGATCGCATGCGTATTCATTTCAAAACCACCTACGAACAGGATATCCGCCTGTTTCCCGATCTGTGGACGGCCTGCGTTTATGGCGCGCTGATTCTGCTGGCCTTTGCCCTGCCTTACCTGATCAACGAGTTCTATATCGGTGAGGTCACCAACGTCTTGATCTGGGCCATCGCCGGGCTGGGTCTGATGCTGCTGACCGGTCAGACCGGCCAGGCCAGCCTCGGCCATGCGGCCTTTCTCGCCATCGGCTGCTACACCAACACGATCCTGATCGAGCAGGGGCTGCCCTTTATCGTGGCCTTCCCGCTGGCGGGGATCATCACCGGCGTCGTCGGTGCCATCATCGCCATTCCGGCGCTGCGGCTGCATGGGATCTACCTGGCGATTGCGACTATCGCCCTGTCGATCCTGGCCGATGACATCATCGTGCTGCTGGAGCCCTGGACCGGCGGTGTCTCTGGCAAGTTCCCGGAAATGATCACCGTCTTCGGGTTGGAGATCGAGCGCTGGACCATGCCGACACGCTTCTACTACCTGGTTCTGGTCGTCACCATCATCTGCACGCTGTTCTACCGCAACCTGTTGCGCTCGCCCCTGGGCCGTGCCTTTGCGGCGGTGCGCGACAGTGAGGTCTCGGCCACCGCCATGGGCGTTCACATCGCTCGCACCAAGGCAACCGCCTTTGGCCTTTCCTGCATGATCACCGGCTGGGCCGGGGCCTTGATGGGCTACTATGCGGGCACCTTCAACAACGAGACCTTCTCGATCGTGATCTCCATCACCCTGTTGATGATGATCGTGATTGGCGGGCTGGGCTCCATCCATGGTGCCTTCTTTGGCGCGGTCGTGGTGGCCTTCCTGCCGCAGGGCCTGTCGATCCTGAAGGATGGTCTGATCGGCGGCGGCGTTGCCATTCCGGGTCTGGAAACGGGCGTCTTCGGGATGATCCTGATCCTGTTCATCCTGTTCGAACCCATGGGCATCTATGGCCGCTGGCTGAAGATCCGCATCTGGTTCGAGCTGTTCCCATTCGCGCGCAAGGACATGTTCCGCCGCCAGAAATCCTACCTGAAGACGGAGCGGTTGAGATGAGCCTTCTGGAAATCAAGAATGCCACGCTGAAATTCGGCGGGGTGGTGGCCGTGAACGATCTGTCCTTCTCGGTCGAAGAGGGCGAGGTCTATGCCATCGTCGGGCCGAACGGGGCCGGTAAATCCACCGTCTTCAACCTGATATCGCGCTTTTACGAACCTTTCGCGGGGCAGTTCACCTTCGACGGGCAGAACCTTCTGGACCGTGCGCCGGACGAGGTTGCCGATCTCGGCATCGCGCGCACCTTCCAGAACATCGAACTGTTCGAACATGCCACTGTCTTGCAGAACCTTCTGGTGGGGCGCCACCGCCATCGCAAGTCCACGCTGATCGAAGAGCTGTTCTTTGCGCCCCGCGTGCGCGCCGAGGAGCACCGCCACCGCGAGGCGGTTGAAGAGGTGATCGATTTCCTCGATCTGCAGCCCTACCGCAACAAGATGATCGCGGGCCTGCCTTACGGGGTGCGCAAGGTTGTGGAGTTGGGACGGGCGCTGGCCTCGGGGCCGCGGCTTTTGCTGCTGGACGAACCCGCATCGGGTCTTTCGGTGGAGGAAACGCAGGACATGCGCTGGTGGATCGATGATATCCGCAAACAGATGGGGATCACGGTATTGATGGTCGAACATGACATGGGGCTGGTGTCGGGCGTGTCCGACCGGGTTCTGGCCCTGGCCGATGGCGCGAAACTGGCCGAGGGCACCCCGGCAGAGGTGCAATCCAACCCGGCCGTGATCGAGGCCTATCTTGGTGCGGGGGCGGTCTGATGGGAGAGCCTTTGCTGGAAATCAAGAACCTCGAGAGCTTCTACGGGCCGATCATGGCGATCCGGGGCGTGTCGCTGAAGGTGGACAAGGGGCAGATCGTCACCGTTCTGGGCGCCAATGGCGCCGGGAAATCCACGCTGCTGAAGACGATCTCGGGCATCATGGACCCGGAAAAGGGTGAGGTGCTGTTCGGCGGTACGCCCATTCAGGGCGAAGAGCCGCATAAGATCGTCAGCCGCGGCATCGTGCATGTGCCCGAAGGGCGCGAGGTCTTCCCGCTATTGACGGTGAACGAGAATCTCAGCCTTGGCGCCTACACGCGCTCGGACAAAGCCGAGATCGAACGCGACCGGGAAATGGTGTTCGACTATTTCCCGATCTTGGCGGAACGGCGCGATCAGGAGGCGGGCACGCTGTCGGGTGGCCAGCAGCAGATGCTGGCGATCGGGCGCGGATTGATGCTGCGGCCCAAGATCATGCTGCTGGATGAGCCGAGCCTGGGTCTGTCGCCGCTCCTGGTGCAGGAGATCTTTGCCATCCTGCGCAGGCTCAATGCGGAAGAACATGTGACCATGATGCTGGTGGAACAGAACGCCCGCATCGCGCTGGACCTGGCCGATGTCGGCTATGTGATGGAGATCGGCCGCATCGTGATGGACGGCACCGCCGACCGGCTGATGCAGTCCGAGGATATCCAGTCCTTCTACCTGGGCCACCAGGAAGAAGGTCAGCGCGGCGAGAAGCGCTGGAAACGCAAGAAGACCTGGCGATAAAGGGGGAAGGGATGAACATGCAAAACCTTGGACAGACCACACACCCGCAGGTCGTCATCAACGGTGTCTCCTTCAATGCCGAACCGGGACAGCGCCCGGTCGTCGTGGATGGCTGCGATACCATCACCAAACTGTTCCAGCAGCGCTGCGAGGCGCAGGGACAGCGCACCGCTCACCGCGAAAAGGACATGGGCATCTGGAAGGCCTATTCCTGGCAGGACTACTGGGACCATGCCAAATGGATCGGCCTTGGCCTGATGTCGCTGGGCCTCAAGCGCGGCGAGGTGGTGTCGATCCTCAGCGAAGACCGGCGTGAATGGCTCTATTCCGACATGGGCGTGCAGGGGGTCGGGGGCATTGCCTCCGGTGTCTACACCACAGACTCGTCTTCACAGCTGGCCTATCTGATCAATGACAGCGACAGTCGCTTCCTGTTCGTCGAAAACGACGAGCAGCTGGACAAGTATCTGGAGATCGCAGATCAGGTGCCGGGGCTGTCGAAGGTCATCATCTACGAACGTGAAGGCCTGCACGATCTCAACCACGATCAATGCCTGTTCATCGAGGATCTCTATGAGCTGGGCAAGGCCTATGAGGTCCGCCACCCGGGCGTCTACGAGGCAGAGATCGCCAAGACGCGGCCCGAGGATACGGCGCTGTTGATCTACACCTCGGGCACCACTGGCATGCCCAAGGGGGCGATGCTGAGCAACGAGAATGTCTTGGCCTCGGTCGAGGCGGGCGCGCGGGCGCTGGAATTCACCGGCAATGACGAACAGCTCTGCTTCCTGCCGCTGTGCCATATTCTGGAGCGCAACGTGTCGGTCTATTTCCCGCTGGCCGCGACCAGCACGGTGAATTTCGCCGAAAGCCCGGAAACCGTGTTCGACAACATGCAGGAGGTGTCGCCTGCGACCTTCTTTGCGGTGCCGCGGGTGTGGGAAAAGGTCTATTCCCGCGTTCTGGTCCTTGCGCAGGAGGCGACCCCCATCGGGCGGCTGGCCTTCCACAAGGCGGTTCAGGCCGGGCGAAAACGGGCCGAATATGTGATGCATGGCAAGCCCGTGCCCTCAGGCGTGGCGGCCAATTATGCGATCTGGGATTTTCTGGTGCTGCGCAATCTGCGCCGGATGCTTGGCATGGACCGGATGCGCCGGGGCGGCACCGGGGCGGCGCCGATCTCGCCGGAGCTGCTGACCTGGTACTGGTCCATCGGTGTGCCACTGATCGAAGGCTACGGCATGACGGAAAACGCGGGCCTGTCCACGACCAATACATTCGTCTCCAATGCGCCAGGGACCGTTGGGCCGGCTGTTCCCGGCGTCAAGCTGCGCATTGCCGAGGATGGCGAGATCCAGACCATGGGCCTGAACAACTTCCAGGGCTACTGGCGCAACAACGAAAAGACCGCCGAGACCTTTACCGAGGATGGCTGGCTGCGCACCGGCGACGTCGGGCGGCTGGATGACCGGGGCAACCTGACCATCACCGGCCGGATCAAGGACATCATCATCACCGCAGGCGGCAAGAACATCACCCCGGCCGAGATCGAAAGCCGGTTGAAGTTCAGCCACTATATCTCGGATGCGGTGGTGATCGGCGATGCGCGCAAATATCTCACCTGTCTGATCATGATCGATCAGGAAAATGTTGAGAAATTCGCGCAGGACCGCAAGATACCTTTCAGCGACTTTGCATCGCTCTGTGCCGCGGAGGAGGTGGTGCAGTTGATCGGGGCAGAGGTCGAAGCGGTCAACAAGGAGTTCGCGCGGGTCGAACAGATCAAGGATTTCCGCCTGATCAACGTTTTGCTCACCGCTGAGGACGACGAGCTGACCGCAACGATGAAGCTGAAGCGCAGTTTCGTGGAGAAGAAGCACAAGGCACTTATCGACGACATGTACTGACGGCGCGCATGCAAAAGGACGCCGAACGCATATCCAGGGAGGAAGCGAAAATGAAGAAACTGACATCCGCGCTCAAAGTGACCGCGATGGCGCTTGCGGGCGCAACCGCCGCACAGGCCGAAACGCAAGGGGTTTCCGACACGGAAATCGTCATCGGTTCGGTCAACGATCTTAGCGGGATCTTTGCCGCGGTTGGTGTGCCGGCGGTCAATGGCGCCAACATGCGCTTTGATGAACTCAACGCCGCCGGCGGCGTGCACGGGCGCCAGATCAAGTTCGTGGTCGAGGACAACGGCTACCAGATCCCGCGCGCGATGCAGGGCTACAACAAGCTTTTGAACCGCGACAAGGCCTTTGCCATGCTGCTGTCGCTGGGCACGCCGATGAATGTGGCCGGCTTCAAGCTGATGGATCCCAAGGGCATCCCGAACCTCGGTCCGCTTTCGGCGGCGCGCCAGATGCTGCAAGATCCGATGGATAACAAATTCATTGGCTTTTCCAGCTATTATGATCAGGTGCAGGTGGGGGTGAAATACCTCGCAGGCGAGTTCGACGCCAAGGAAGTCTGCGCGATGTACATTCCTTCGGATTTCGGCAAGGAAATCCAGGAAAGCACCAAGGATATCACGGAAAGCCTTGGCCTGTCTTATGCGGCTGAAACCTCGCACAAGCCGGACGAGCTGGATTTCGTCGGCTCGCTCACCAAGCTGAAGTCGGCTGGCTGTGACGTCGTCACCATGGCGCTGGGTGTGCGTCAGGGCATCACCGTCGTCGGCACTGCCAAGAAGCTTGGCTGGACCGACGTGAAGTTCCTGAACACCTCCGCAGGCTTCCTTGACGTGGTTGCAGCGGTCCCGGGTGGCGTGACCGATGGTCTTTATGCAGCCTCCGGCTGGGTCAGCCTGGTCGCCCGCGCCGATGAACCGGTGCCGGCCGCCTTCATCAAGGCCTATGAAGAGAAGTTCGGCCAGCCCGCCGGTGGTTTTGCGATGCTGGGCTATTCTGCGGCCGACACGCTCATTCGCGCGGCAGAGGCGGCAGGCCGGGATCTGACCCACGAAAGCTTCATCAAGGGGATGGAGAGCCTGACCTATTTTGACGACCTGACCGACACCAATATCACCTATGCGGCGGATGATCACCGTGGCGCGGATGATATCGTGATCTCCATCGTCGAAAACGGCAAATGGAAAGAGCTGGCCCGCCAGTAAATCGCGGAAAACAGACGAAGACAGGGAAACCGGTGCGGTCTGGCGCGCCGGTTTTCTTTTTGCGGCGAGCAATGCAGGCCAGGCAGTTTCGGTTTTACTTTACACGGTCTGCCCTGGGCCTATATAAATTCAGGGAAGTGAATGTAATGCCCTGAGCTGGATAGTCTTAGGACCGCGACATTCGCCAAGGCCACAACATGCGGGAGCGGTATGATCATGAAACGGCGGGACTTTCTGAAACAAGCCGGTGCCGGTGCTGCGCTGGCAGGGATCTACCCCGGACTGGGGACTGCCGTTTCTGCCGGAACCGGTCCTTTGACCATTGGCTCGATGACCGTTCAGACCCTGTCGGATGGCAATCTGCTTCTGCCCAAGGGGTTTCTGTTCCCGGATCTGAGCGAGGAACAACTGGCACCGATCCTGACCCGCCACGGGCTGACCAAGGATCCATTGGAGCCACCGCTCAACGTGACCCTGCTGCGCAGTGAGGATCATGTGGTGCTGTTTGATGCAGGATCCGGGGCGGCCTTCCAGGACAGTGCCGGGGAACTGCCTGCGGCGCTGGATGCGGCAGGTCTCTCTCCCGAGGATGTGACACATGTCGTCTTCACCCATGGTCATCCGGACCATCTGTGGGGCGTCTTGGATGATTTCGACGACCCGCTGTTTGCCAATGCCGAACATATGATTGGACAGCAGGAGTGGGATTACTGGTTCGATGCCGGTCTGATCGATTCCATCGGGGATGAACGCGCGACGATGGCCGCTGGCGCATATCGCCGGATGGAGATCCTGGAAGATCAGATCACCCGTTTCAAGGATGGTGAGGAAATTCTGCCCGGCGTTGCGGCGCGGGCGACCTTCGGTCATACGCCGGGGCATATGTCCTTCGAGCTCCGTTCGGGCAGCGAGAGCGTGATGGTGTTGGGCGATGCCATCGGCAATCATCACGTGAGCTTTGCCGAACCGTCTTGGCATGTGGGGACAGACCACGATCCGCAGGTCGCTGCGGCCACACGGGTGAGGCTTCTTGACCAACTGGCACAGGAACAGACGCGCGTTATCGGCTATCATCTGCCCGACGGGGGCTTGGGACAGGTCGAGCGCAGCGGTGACAGTTACAGGTTTGTTCCGCTCTGACTTTTTGGCAGAACTTAATTTATAGTTTTGGAAGATTATGTCGCTCCGTGGTGTTCCTGGCGCCATTTAAGGATCATATTTAGACTTCAGGGGGAGGTCAGGCTGTTCGGCTTGGCGCTGCCCTGCATTTTGCTCAATCTTTGATTGCAAAACCATCAGCTTAAGGAGTTAATCAATCCATTAATTGTTTTCATTTTTTGAAAATATACGTTTTTACTACATCTTTGCGTAAAATTGCTGTAATTTGACCTTACGATCACGGTTGATTGGGTGAAATTATGAGTATTTCGATCAGGTTAAATCAGTTCGGCGCGTTTGGTGTGTTTCGTGCCGATGGGAGCAGTGTCCCCTTGGGGGCCAAGCACCAGGCGCTTCTTGCCTTATTGTCCACCTCGGGGTCCGGCATCAGGACGCGCGCCTTTCTCGAACACACCCTGTGGGGATTGGCTCAACCTGAACAGGCAAAAGCCAGCCTGCGCACGGCGCTCTCCACATTGAAGCGACATTTGGGGCCCGAGGCGGCCAAGGCCATTACGGCCAACCGCGAACGCGTGACCCTGGATCTCTCGCGGGTTCAGTTCATCGAACCGGAAGCCAACGCGGAATTCATGGAAGGGTTCGAACTGCCCCACGAAACCCGCTTTGAAAACTGGCTGGCGCAGATGCGGGCCGATTTCGAAGCCAAGCAGACCGACCACTACGAGGGCGCCAAGGCGCCGCAGGGCCGAGTGCTGCATGACGATCTTCTGCCGCCGATCGCGGTGCTCCCCTTTGTGCAACACACCCCGGGCGAGGATACCTCGCCGCTGGGATCCTTGTTGTCGGAGGAATTGTCCCGGTGCCTGGCGCGCAGCCAGGCCTTCACGGTGACCTCCTATCTGGCGTCTCGGCAGTTTGATCCGATCCGCATTCGTCCCTCCGAAGTGTCATCGGTGGCGGGGGTGAAATACCTGGTGTCCGGTGTCGTTCATGTGCGCGGTCAAAAGATGATCGCGGACATCGAATTGCACGATGCGGTGCGCGAAAAGGTGATCTGGTCCCGGAGTTTCGAAGGGCCTCTGGCGGATCTGATGACCGGCCAGAGCGAGGCGCTGCGCGATGCGACGCGTCAGATCGGCCAGACCCTGGTGGGGGAGGCGGTGCGCCTCGCGGGTTTCCGACCCTTGGCAAGCCTGGAGGGGCATACACTTCTCATGGCGGCGATCTCCCTGATGCAGGACATGAATCCGGCATCCTTTGAAAAGGCGCGCGAGATCCTGAACGTGCTTCTGGGGCGGGAACCCCGCCATCCGCTGGCGTTGACCTGGATGGGGTTCTGGCATGTGCTGAGGGTGCAGAAAGGCCTGTCGACCGACCGGCAGCTGGATACCCATCTGGCAAGCCAGTTGGCAGCCTCGGCACTGGACGCCGATCCGGCCTTCTCCCTTGCCCATACGTTGAAGGGGGTGATTTCCAGCCACTTGTTGTTCCACTTCGATCTGGCGCAAAACGAATACGACCTGGCCCTGAAGGACAACCCGAACGAGGCATTGGCGGTGCTGCTCAAAGGGGCCACGCGGGCCTATCAGGACCGACCGGAAGAGGCGGTCAAGCTGACCGATGCCGCCCGCCGCCTGTCTCCGCTCGGTCCGCAACGCTATTACTTCGATGCAGAATCCGCGATTGCCAACCTGACTGCGCGCAATTACGGCCGGGCCATCGAACTGGCTGATCGGTCGCTGCAGGCCAACGCCAGCTATCCAACCAGCCTGCGGGCCAAGGCGATTGCCCTCGAAATGTCCGGGCGCGGTGCCGAAGCGCGCGAGACGGTTCAGGATCTGCTCGCCGTGGCCCCCGCCTTCAGCCTGTCCAAATACCGCTCCGAATACCCGGGCGCTGTCGGCCGAGTGGGCGAAGAATGGGCGGATGCGTTGAAACGGGCTGGAGTACCCGACTAACCGCGGCTTTGGCAGTCTGTGGTTCATAAGCCGGGGCGCGAAACATCTTGCACCCAGGCGTTGCTTTGGCGTTCTCTGTGCGCGTTGCCCCGATGTGGGCTGAGGCAAAGAGAGAAGAGGGAGCGCCCCCATGAAAGCTGTCGTATATCGCGCCTTTGGAACCGCAGAGGATGTCCTGTCACTGGAAGCGCTGGCGTCCCCCAGCCTCGCCCCCGGAGAGGTGCGGGTCGAGCTTGCCTTTTCCGGGGTAAACCCGTCGGATGTGAAGGCGCGTGCAGGGGCGCGGGCAGGGGTGACGGAGCTGCCCTTCCCCGCGATTGTTCCGCATAGCGATGGCGCCGGGGTGATCCGCGAGGTGGGCGAGGGTGTGGATCCGGCGCGGATCGGCGAGCGTGTGTGGATCTGGAACGGGCAATGGCAGCGCGCCTTTGGCACCGCAGCAACCGAGATCTGCCTGCCGCAGGAACAGGCCGTCCCGCTGCCTGAGGGTGTCAGCCTGGAAACCGGCGCTGTCCTTGGCATACCGGGGCTGACCGCCTGTCATACGGTGTTCTCCGGCGGCGAGGTGGCGGGAAAGACGGTCCTCGTTCAGGGCGGTGCTGGAACGGTGGGGTTTCTTGCGGTGCAACTGGCCAAATGGGGTGGGGCACGGGTGATCGCCACCTGCGCCCCTGCCGCGATGGATCGTGTCCTTGCCGCAGGCGCCGATGTGGTGCTTGACTATGCGGCTTCGGATCTTGCCGAGCAGATCCTGGCGGCAAACCAGGGGCAGCCGGTCGATCTGATCGTCGAGGTGGAGTTCGGCGTCAATGCAGAGGTCGATACCACCGTCATCGCCCCCAATGGCCGGATCACCGCCTATGGGTCCGCGAAGGCCATGCAACCGGTGCTGCCCTTCTACCCGCTGATGTTCAAGGCCGTGACGCTTGAGATGGCCCTGATTTACCTCCTGACCGCGCCGCAACGGCAGGCCACAGTGGCGCGTCTCACCCGCGCCCTGGAGGAGGGTGCCCTGTCTGTTCCGATCGAAAAGGTGTTCCCGATGGATCAAGCCGCCGCGGCCCACAAGGCGGTGGAAGGCGGCGCTCGCAGCGGTGCGGTACTGCTGCAAATCTCAGAGATCTCAATGAATTAACCCTTTCGAAACCGGAGGACGGTGCAAGGCGAAAAAACCTGTCCAGATTTTTTCAAAAACCCCTTGCGCCGCTTTCGAACTCGCTTTAGAAGGCCGTTCACCGATGGGGTGTAGCCAAGTGGTAAGGCAGCGGTTTTTGGTACCGTGTATCGTAGGTTCGAATCCTACCACCCCAGCCACTTTCCATGAAAAACTCAATAAAATCAGTAGATCAGCTTCGAGTTGAGGCTGTGGCCATCGCGTTGCTTTTGCGCGAGAGCCCGGTTGCGAACGTCGACAGCAGCCCTTTGAGGAAGCCTGCGAAGCTATCAAACCAGCATTCAAACTCGTTTCCGTCTGAACACAACGAGACTCACGTCCTTCCAACACTTGCATCGGAGACCCGCGATCCGGTGCCCGAGGAAGGAGATAGAAAGATTTTCGTTGAACCCACTACGCCCGCTATGCCTGAAGCCGTCCACGCCATTTCGCGTGAGATTGTTCGAAGCCATTTCGAACAGTTGCTTGGCAACCTGTCCAACCCCGCCTTCGATGCCGAGGCGCGAATCTCGCATTTGGGTTCTGAACTGGACTTGCTCCAGACGGAGCTGAAGGGCAGAGACTTTTCGCAGCCCATGCGACTGGCAAAAGAAGTCGCAGTCCGGATTGGAGAAAAACCTGCGAATCCAATGGATGCTGGAGCGGCAAGGCAGTTTGCGACAACCCTGAAAGCAGCCTGGAAAGCAGAGCTCACTGTGTTGGAAGAATTTGAGGATCCGTTGTCTGTAGCGGGCACGCTCTTTGAGCGCTTCCATATTGTTCCGCAGGGTGGGCAAATTCCGCCGTTCGTGTCGATTGCCAAAGCCATGGAGATTGCGAAGCAAGGAAAGACTGAAGAGATGTGCCGTAAATTGGATGCGACCGGCAGGCTATTGCTGGAGTTTTTCGGGAATATTTCCCTGGAGCAGGTGCCTCGGCGTGTCGTGGAATTCTGCCGCTTTCTACATCGACTGCCGCGAGATCACGGTCAAAAGCACGGGAAAAACCGCCACAAGCAAGAAGGCGAAACCCCGCTAAAACGCGATTTGATCGCTGAGGCGGATGCACACGACGCTGAGTGTTATGCAAGGGTTCGCGCAATCCCAGATACCAGCGAACGTCAGCAACTGGCAAAGCTTCCGGACATGCTCTCAATCCGCATGACTCAGACCAACATGGAGCGCCACCTGGATCGCATCCATGACATTCTTCGCGCTGCGGCCAAGGGTCTTGGCTACTCGGGCGAAACAAAGGCCCTGACATATGCCAGCCTCGCCCAGGAAATGAAGGCCTACAATGAGCAACTGCGAAAATCAGAACCCCTATTTCTTCGCATGACGCGCCCGAAAATTCGTTCTCGTTGGAGCGGTGTGCGCGTGAAGAAACTGCTAACGTCGCCGATTTATCGAGGATGTTTCAGCACGGCCCGGCGTACGCGCAGCGGGAAAAAGATCATCCGAGACGCCATCTACTGGGTGCCTTTGATCATCATGACAATGGGTACACGCCTTACCGAGGTACTGCAGCTCAAAGCAGGTGATCTGATCTGGCATGAGGATGGAACTTTTTGCCTGCGCTTTGCATGGTCCGTAGAGCAAGACGGCAAAACCGTGCCAAGCCGGCGTGTGGTTCCCATTCCCCAGGTCCTGCTTGAGCTCGGGTTGGTAGAATGGATCAAAAAGAAGGGTGCTGACGCCAGCAATCTTCTGTTTCCAGAGATTTTCAAAAGAAACCCCAAACACACCGACCAGACATTCACAAAAAGATTCTGGACCGTTCGTAAAAACCTTGGACTTTTGGATCACAGCGAAGACTTCTATGCACTCCGCATGTCCTTGTCTTCGGCGCTATGGCGCGCCGGGGTAAGCGAGTCTGACCGCCAGATGATAATCGGCCACACTTCCAAGACAACTATTGGAAAGCACTACACATATGCGGACATGAAGAAACTGAAAGAGATGCTCGACCTCGCCGACTTTAAGCTGAAAATCTTTCAATCTCGGGTCCATGGATTTCCCACAATCGGCGACTGCGGGCTGATCTCAGGTCACCCTGCAAATGTTGAGATCGTTCTGGATGGAGAGGGAGCGGTAGGAGCGGTGCGTGTGGTGCGAGAAACAGATGGTAAGCAGCTGGCGGCAGCCTATGTAGTCACTTCGGCAGGTCTGAGCTCGCCAAAGTGGAAGGACCTTGATCGTGTTGACCGTGATCGGGCCGCGCAGGTGATACATGATCTGACGGCGGAATTCGCTCTGATCCCTCCAGGCAACACTGCACATGCCGAAGCGTTTGAGCAATTCATGGCTTTTGGAAAGCCGATCGCAGAAGATACCGTTATCTGATCGTTCCTGCGCCTTGGTCTATTTGACCAGGGCGCTCACCTTCTTCTCTCGATCAATCGCCAGCGGAACCGAAATTGCCTTTCGTATGGCACGATCCCGGAGCCAAGCCAGTTCTTCATCCTGTGCCGGGTATTCTTCACGGCCAATCCAGATAGCTTCTGCCCCGACCTCCTTCGCCCGAGCGTTCGGCATGAGTTTCCGGATTTCACGATAGAGCGCCAACGCTGCTCTTTGCGATGACGATTTCTTTGGGTCTCTCTCCTTCAGTATGACTTCCAATGCTAATTTCATCTCCGCAGTATATGTCACCGGGTCGATTTTCCTGCCTCTCATCTGCTTTCATCTCCTTCTGCTGCTTTGAATGCTTCGTCTACGATCCGTAGCGTCTTTGCCGCCCGCGCCAGTTTCGGGCTGGAGGGCGCACCGCTGGGGCGCTTCAGAATGCCCAACAGCCCCTTCAGCTTCTCTGCCCTTGCCTGATCACCCTGCCGCCCTGCGAGCCGCTGCGCCTCGATGAGAACCGGTGTCGCTTCCGCTCTTTCGACGGCAAATGCCTTCAGGTCTTGGGCGAGTTTCGCAGCCTTGGCGTCATTGCGTCTCCGCGCAGCCTGATCTGCCTTGAGGAGGCTTCTGGCGTTATCTTGCAGCCTTTTGCGGTCTCTCCGCAGGGCAAGCACTTCTGGCTCCAGCCTGTCTTTAGTGGTTGTCTTCTTGCGCTCTGGAGGCAAGACACCTTCAAGGCCCATCCTGTCGCGCAGATGCTCGTAGAACGCATCCTGCAGCGCTGATCCTTGCGAGCGCCGATCATCTCTGCCGAAACGCCGCACTGCTTCAGCCTTCGTGAACTTCGATACACTTGCCTTCCTCGCCGTGCGCCCGTCTTTGTATCGAAATTCGTATCGCGGGAGCAGGAAAGCATCGACTGTGTGTCGGCCCTTCTCATCACGATCCAGGCGTGCGGCAAAAACCGCATCTCCACCGTGAAACCCGTTGAGGAACTCGACGGCGTGATCGAGCATCGCCCGTTGATCTTTTTGACTGGCACCATCCAATAGGCCTGTCGGGAATTGAACGAGCGCATGGAGACATGCCGACCGGCCCGATTGCTTGACTCCCTGCATGTGCATCTTGCGAGCTTCTACGAGGTCAAGCGAGCCAAATACCAGGGGAGCTTCATCTCGCACCCGGCGACGCTGGCCGCTGGCGTCCTCGCGCTTACCGTGCCTTTCCATATTAGGGTCAGGATGCATTGATTTTCCGAGCGCTGCGTGATTCACGGATCCGAAAACGGAGCGGTGACATGAGCAATCT
>NZ_JARCJL010000021.1:0-74362 GCF_028890025.1 Phaeobacter sp. PT47_59 | reverse complement strand
GGTTGTAGCTCAGTTGGTTAGAGTACCGGCCTGTCACGCCGGGGGTCGCGGGTTCGAGCCCCGTCAACCGCGCCACTGCTGCCTGCCTGTTCCGGGCATTATCGGAACCCGCCCCGGAGGGGAGATGCCGAACGGCAGACAATGAGACCCATGCGCGGTTGTAGCTCAGTTGGTTAGAGTACCGGCCTGTCACGCCGGGGGTCGCGGGTTCGAGCCCCGTCAACCGCGCCACTCATTTGTCTGGTCCCGCCCCGCGGGTTTCTCTGAACAGGGACCTTCTCGGAAAGCCATTAATTGGCCCATGCGCGGTTGTAGCTCAGCTGGTTAGAGTACCGGCCTGTCACGCCGGGGGTCGCGGGTTCGAGCCCCGTCAACCGCGCCACTTTCCTCATTGATTGATGAACGGGACCCTGCCATGACGCTGCTGGATAAAATCGATTGGCCGACGGCGATCATCGTTGCGCTGCTTCTTGGACTGGCGCCTTTTTTCCCTGAGCCGCATCTTTGGGAAAAGCTCAAGATGCTGTTTGCGGGTGACTTGCGCCGGGCCCTGGACTGGTTCGACCTGTTGATGCACGGCGCGCCAATTGCGCTGCTGGTCTTGAAGGCCATGCGCGCGCTACGCCTTCGCCAAGGATAGGGGTCGGCAGGCCGCGTGGAACCTGCGCCAAAGTTCCCGAGCACCACTGTTCCAGATCAATACTGTTTCAGATTTCAGAACGCCGGTTGGTCCTTCAGGAAGGTCAGCAGCGCCTCGGTCGTTTCTGCCGGGTATTGATCGACAAAGAAATGCCCGCCCGGAATTGCGGCGCAGCGCATATCGGAAAGATGTGGCGCCCAGGTCGCCTCCACATCATAGTGTTTCGCCATGGCGCCCGTCGCCCCATATAACACCAGGGCGGGGCAGTTGATCTTGCGATCCAGATCTGCGGCATCCAGGGCAAAATCCACATCGATGGCGGCGCGGTAGTCGTTGCACATGCTGTGGATCGTGGCCTTGTCACGCCAGCTTCTGCGGTAGGCTTCCAGCGCCTCTGGCGGGAAAACCTGAAGGCTGGCACCGCCCCAGCCCAGAAGGCAGCTTTCAAAGTAGCGGTCCGGATCCGCCTCGATCATCTCTTCGGGAAATGGCGCGGGCTGAGAAAGGAAAAACCAGTGATAATAGGCGCGGGCGACCTCCTGGCGCAGGTCGTTCAGCAGCAGATGCGTGGGAATGATGTCCAACAGGGTGAGGCTGGCAATGGCCTCCGGGTGGTCCAGCGTCATGCGATGCGCGGTACGGGCGCCGCGATCGTGGCCGATCAGGTGAAACCGGCTATGACCCAGCGCGGCCATCAGCGCCACCTGATCCTTGCCCATCTCGCGAAAACCCATGGCCTCCATGCCGTCCGGTTTGCTGCTTGCCCCGTAGCCGCGCAGATCGGCCGAGACCACGGTGAAGCGGTCAGCCAGCATCGGCGCCACCCCCTGCCACATGACCTGTGTTTGCGGGAAACCATGTAACAGCAGGACCGCAGGGCCGCTTCCCTGGCGTGAATAGGCAATGGTCTGACCATTGACCTGTGCCTGGCCGGTTTCGATCTTGGCGGTCATTGGCGTGTCTCCCGAGCTGGCCGGTTGGCCGTTTGCACCGTAGCGGTGGCGATTTGACGCGTCGGCAGCGCGCCGCAGGCGCGCTGCCGGGCCCAACGCGCCCGGGCCGAAGGCCCAGGGCGGGGCGGGAGGTCTCTCCCGTCAGGCCTTGGTCAGGGCGTCCAGCACCCGCGCCCAGGAGCGGATCCCCTTGTGGAAGCTCTTGAGGTCGTACTTCTCGTTCGGGGAATGGATTGCGTCATCCTCATTGGCAAAGCCGATCAGCATGGATTCCATGCCCAGGATCGATTTGAAGAAGCCCGCGATCGGGATCGATCCGCCCATGCCGCAGAACACCGCCTCGCGGTTCCATTCATCGCTGAGGGCGCCGCGCGCCGCGGTGAATTCAGGGCGCGAGATATCCATCACCGAGGCGCGCGAGCCTTCCAGGTCGTTGTCCCAGATCACCTTGCAGTCGGGCTTCAGGCGCTCTTCAACGTGTTTGCGGATCTTGAGCCGCAGCGCATCCGGATCCATGTCGCCCACCAGGCGGCAGGTGATCTTGCAATGCGCCTCGGAGGGGATCACGGTTTTCGATCCGGCGCCATTGTAGCCGCCCCACAAGCCGTTCACCTCCAGCGTGGGGCGTGCCCATTGCTGCTCCAGGATGCTGCGGTCCTTTTCGCCATGGGCCTGCGTGTAGCCTGCATTGCCAAGGTAGTCTTCCGGGTCGAAACCGCAGCCGTCCCACTGGCGCAGCTGATCTTCGGGCACCTCGTTGACGCCCTCATAGAAGCCCTCGACGGCGATCTTGCCGCTCTCCTCGTCGTAGAAGGAGGCAACGATCCGGCTGATCTCGCGCAGGGGGTTGAGGCCCGGACCGCCATAGTGGCCCGAATGCAGGTCGATGCGCGGCCCCACCAGGGTGAACTCATCCTTCAACATGCCGCGCAGCTGCGATGCGATAGACGGCACGCCGCGCGATACCATGGAGGTGTCGCAGATCAGGGCGATCTCCGCTTTCAGCTCCTCGGCGTGCGCCTTCATGAAGGGCACAAGCGAAGGTGAGCCTGATTCCTCTTCGCCCTCGAAGAAGAAGGTGATGCGGCAGGGCAGGGAGCCGTGGATGGCCTTCCAGGCACGACAGGCCTCGACAAAGGTCATCAGCTGCCCCTTGTCGTCCGATGCGCCACGGCCGCGGATCACGGTGCCGTTATCGGTGTCTTCCAATTGCGGCTCAAACGGCGGCGTCTTCCACAGGTTCAGGGGATCGACGGGCTGTACGTCATAGTGACCGTAGAACAGAACATGGGGCGCGTCCTGGTTTTCCTGACCCACATGGCCCACCACCATCGGATGACCCGGAGTCGCGCGTTTTTCGGCGGCAATACCGATGGAGTTGAGATCCGCCACCAGCCAATCGGCGGCCTTCTCGCACTCTGCCTTATAGGCAGGATCGGTCGAGATCGACTGGATGCGCAACAGCTCCAGCAGCCGGTCGGTGGCGGCCGAGACATCCGCATCGATACGGTCAAGCACTTCGTTCAAAGACATCTTTCACTCCAGAGGTTTCTTCGTTTTTTGGGACCGTAGCAGCGCCCAGCAAGGCGCACCAGTGGCCATCGCTCACCGAGAATTGAAGAGGTTTCCGATGATGTGCCGCTTGCGCCTTTGATGTCCAAGTGGTGGCAATTGGATGGAAAAAAGCAAGGCTCCCTCGGTTGCCCATAGGGATCCTTAGGTTTATTTGACCTGCATCAATGTTGCGCAGGTCGCCTGTTGCGTAAGCAGTTGATCGAAACCGGCGTGTGAGGTAGTTATTCACGAACGTGAATGTGGGAGCCTCCCGCGCCAGCGCCTTTGCGCCAGACCTAAGCTATGGAGATGCCGGTGGATTATACCGCGAAACTCGACGCAGCGATTGAACGCCTCCACGAAGAGGGACGCTACCGCACCTTCATCGACATCGAGCGCAAGAACGGCCAGTTTCCCCATGCGGTCTGGACCCGTCCCGATGGGGAGCAACAGGATATCACCGTCTGGTGTGGCAACGACTACCTTGGCATGGGGCAGCATCCGGTTGTCCTGAATGCGATGCATGAGGCGATTGATGCTACGGGTGCGGGCTCTGGCGGCACCCGCAATATCTCGGGGACCACGGTCTATCACAAGCGGCTTGAGGCGGAGCTGGCGGATCTGCACCGCAAGGAGGCGGCACTGCTGTTCACCTCGGCATATATCGCCAATGACGCGACGCTTTCGACGCTGCCCAAGCTGTTTCCCGGTC
This sequence comes from Phaeobacter sp. PT47_59, assembly GCF_028890025.1. Lineage (NCBI taxonomy): Bacteria > Pseudomonadati > Pseudomonadota > Alphaproteobacteria > Rhodobacterales > Roseobacteraceae > Phaeobacter > Phaeobacter sp. PT47_59. The sequence continues at coordinate 70,503 of NZ_JARCJL010000021.1, read as the reverse complement.
TGATCATCTATTCGGATGAGCTGAACCACGCCTCGATGATCGAAGGCGTGCGCCGCAATGGCGGTGCCAAGCGCGTCTTCCGTCACAACGACGTGGCGCATCTGCGCGAGCTGCTGCAAGCGGATGATCCCGAGGCGCCCAAGCTGATCGCCTTTGAATCGATCTATTCGATGGATGGCGATTTCGGTCCGATCGAGGAGATCTGCGATCTGGCGGATGAATTCGGCGCGCTGACCTATATCGACGAGGTGCATGCGGTCGGCATGTATGGTGCGCGTGGCGGTGGTGTCACCGAGCGGGACAACCTGGCCCATCGGATCGACATCATCAATGGCACCCTGGCCAAGGCATATGGCGTGATGGGGGGCTATATCGCCGCGTCCGAAAAGATGTGCGATGCAATCCGCTCTTATGCGCCGGGCTTCATCTTCACCACGTCCCTGGCACCTGCGGTGGCGGCGGGGGCGGCGGCCTCGGTTGCCTATCTGAAAACCGCGCCCGAGCTGCGCGAAAAGCATCAGGAACAGGCAAAGGTGCTGAAGCTGCGGCTCAAGGGGCTGGGTCTGCCGATCATCGATCACGGCAGCCACATCGTGCCCGTGATCGTGGGCGATCCGGTCCACACCAAGAAGTTGAGCGACATGCTGCTGTCGGAATACGGAATCTACGTCCAGCCGATCAACTTCCCCACCGTTCCGCGCGGCACCGAAAGACTGCGGTTTACGCCCTCTCCGGTGCATGGACCGCTGGAAATTGACGGTTTGGTGCAGGCAATGGACGGTTTGTGGTCGCATTGTGCGCTGAATCGTGCCGAATTGGCGGGCTAACGCACAGATCTGTGTTCAAAACTGTTGAGTGTGTTATCGTTTCATCAACGGATTGGTCTGGTTGAGTCGTTCGGGTGATTCGCCAGACGCGAAAATTCGGTTTCGGCAGGGACAGATGGGACGGCAGTAATGATTGGGCGCCTCACTCAGCGCAAACCCAAAGAGCAGGTTGAACCCTCTGCTCCCAAGGGGTTTGATGATTTCGAGCTTCGGCTTGGCGACATGATGCGCGGTGAACGGGCGACGATGGGGAAATCGCTTCTCGACGTCCAGCGCGAGCTGCGCATCAAGGCCTCCTACATTGCCGCCATCGAGAATTCCGATCCCTCCGTCTTTGACACCCCGGGCTTTATCGCAGGTTATGTGCGCTCCTATGCGCGCTATCTGAACATGGATCCCGAACAGGCCTTTGTGACCTTCTGCAAGGAAAGCGGCTTTACGGTGGCCCATGGCATGTCCGCCGAGGCCTCGGTGCGCAAGGCGCAGGCTGGCGGCAAGCCGACCGCAGCGGCGCAGCGGTCAATTGGCACAAGCCTTGGCGGCGATCCCTTTACCTCTCCGAACACGCCTTTTGCGCCCTCCGCGGGCAGTATCTTCAGCCATATCGAACTGCGTGCCGTCGGCTCCCTGATGGTGCTGGGCGCGCTGATCGGCGGCATTGGCTATGGCGGCTGGAGCATCCTCAAGGAGGTGCAGCAGGTGCAATTCGCGCCGGTCGATCAGACGCCGCTGGTGCTGGCCGATGTTGATCCGCTGGACGGTGCGCGCCTGAACCTGGCCGATGCGGCCAGCGATCCGGCGGCGGTGGCCCTGGACCGGCTTTATCGTCCGCAGGCGCTGGATGTGCCGATCCTCGAAGCCCGCGATGCGCCGATCGCGACGCTGGATCCGCGCACCTATGGCAATTTTGCAGAGCCCGAACTGCCCAGCGTGCAACTGGCCGAGGCGCGCCAGCCTGCCGATAGCAAGGGGCAGCAGCTTGAGGTCCCGCAGGTGGTGGAGCAGGTGGCGCAAGGCGCCGAGATCCTGGCGGTTCGCCCCGCTTGGGTTGAAGTGACATCGGCAGACGGCAGCGTGATCTTCGAAGGCATCATGGAACCGGGCGACAGCTTCAAGATTCCTCTGACCGAGGTGCCGTCGCAGCTGAAGACCGGTGAGAGCAGCGGCATCTATTTTGCGGTCAATGGAGCGCATTTCGGTCCGGTGGGCCAGCGGGGGCGGGTGACCAAGAATATCGATCTTTCCCCGGATGCGATTTCCACGCGCTTTGAGGTTGCCGATCTGGAAGATGACCGCAACCGGGCCCTGGCCTCGGTGGTGGCGCAGCTGCGTCTGGAAGGCGCACCTCAGGACTGACTTTCGTCGATTGAGCCCCATCCCGCCTGGAATGCCGGTCATTTCGGGTTATCTCTGCACGGGCCGCCATTGAAGCTGCCCGCCACAGGCCGTATCTAGCGGCTAAGCAGGAGCAGACCGGACGGACCCCATGTCTATGAACCACATCCGACCCTGGCGCCATATCGAGCGCCGCAAAAGCCGCCAGATCCATGTGGGCAATGTACCGATCGGGGGCGATGCGCCGATCGCGGTTCAGACCATGACCAATACGCTGACCACCGATGTGGCGGCGACCGTGGCACAGGTGCAGGCCGCCGCCGAGGCCGGGGCCGATCTGGTGCGGGTCTCGGTGCCGGATGAGGCTTCGTCAAAAGCGCTGAAGGAGATCGTGCGCGAAAGCCCGGTCCCCATCGTGGCCGATATCCATTTCCACTACAAACGCGGGATCGAGGCCGCCGAGGCCGGGGCGGCCTGCCTGCGGATCAACCCCGGCAATATCGGGGACGAAAAACGCGTGGCCGAGGTGATCCGCGCCGCGCGCGATCACAACTGCTCGATCCGCATCGGGGTGAATGCGGGCTCGCTGGAAAAGCACCTCCTGGACAAATACGGCGAACCCTGTCCCGAGGCGATGGTGGAAAGCGGATTGGATCATATCCGTATCCTGCAGGACCATGATTTCCACGAGTTCAAGATCTCGGTGAAAGCCTCGGATGTCTTCATGTCGGCAGCCGCCTATCAGCAGCTGGCCGAGGCCACCGATGCACCGATCCACCTTGGTATCACCGAGGCGGGCGGATTTGTCTCCGGCACCATCAAGTCCGCCATCGGCCTTGGGCAGCTGTTGTGGATGGGTATTGGCGATACCCTGCGCGTCAGCCTGTCGGCCGATCCGGTTGAAGAGGTGAAGGTCGGTTTCGAGATCCTGAAATCGCTGGGCCTGCGCCACCGGGGCGTCAATATCATCTCCTGCCCCTCCTGCGCGCGGCAGGGGTTCGACGTGATCAAGACGGTGGAAAAACTGGAAGAGCGCCTGGCCCATATCCATACGCCCATGAGCCTGTCGATCATCGGCTGCGTGGTGAATGGTCCGGGTGAAGCCTTGATGACCGATGTGGGGTTCACCGGCGGTGGGGCAGGCTCTGGAATGGTCTATCTGGCGGGCAAGGCCAGCCACAAGATGAGCAACGAGGCGATGGTCGAACACATCGTCGAACAGGTCGAACGCAAGGCCGCCGAGATCGAACGCGCAGCCTCCGAGGCTGAGGAGGCACAAGCGTCCTAGTGCGTGTCCCTTTCGGGCGGGTCCGCAAATCAAACGGGCCAGCATATACAAGTGGCTACAAATGAAACGGGGTGCCGATCGGCACCCCGTTTTGTATTGGCATAGAGTTCGCCGCCTGCACCTAGCTGCGGTTCTTGCGAACCTCGGCGGCGATGATTTCCATCTGGTCCTTGGGCAGGTAGCCACGCAGCAATTCGCCCCCCAGCACGAAGGTGGGCGTGCCCGAGATCGACAGTTGCTGGGCCAGGTCGCGCGTGCGGCGCAGCTCGGCGGTGACCTCGTCACTGTCCATCCGTGCCAGGATCGCCTCTGCGTCCAGGCCCAGCCCGTCGGCCAGTCGGCGCAGAGCCACTTCATTGGGTTCACCCTTCAGCCCCATCAGCGCCTTGTGCACATCCTCATAGGCGTCGTCGCCCGCGATCTGCTTGGTGGCCACCGCGAAACGGGACGACAGCACCGAGGCATCGCCCAGGATCGGGAACTCCTTGATCACCCAGCGGATATTGCCGTCCTCGGCCAGGAGTTCGGCCACTTCGGGAGCGGCCTTGCGGCAGTAGCCGCAGCGATAGTCCATGAATTCCACCAGGGTGATGTCGCCCTCGGGGTTGCCACCGACGAAGGAGTAGCCGTCGTTTTCCAATTCGGCGAGGTTCGCGGCGACCAGCGCCTGATCCCGCGCCGCCTCATCCGCAGCCTGTTGCTGCTCCAGAAGGTTCACCGCCTCCAGGATCACTTCGGGATTGGCCAGAAGGTAGGCGCGCACCTGCTCTCCAAAGGCGTCACGCTCGGCCGGGGTCATGGCCGACAGGTCCAGCGCCTGCGCCGGAGCGCCCAGCAGTGCCAGCGCGGTGGCAGCAGCGGCTGCCGCACGGGTAAGACGGATCATTATCTCTTCCTCTTCTCTCTTTTCTCATAGGCCAGCAGCACGTCCTGCGCCCGACGCCAGGCAGGCGATCCGGTGGGCAGAAGGGCTGTGGCACGTTTTGCGTGCAGGCCGGCATCATCCAGCCGACCCTGTAGGGCATAGCGTTCGGCCGTGACAAGGGCTGCCATGCCGGTCTGTTTGGTCTGCGCATAGGCCTGGGCCATGTCCCGCAACAGCAGCGCATTTCGAAAATCGATGGCGCGGGAGGCTTCCAGCGTCTTGATCGCGGCCTTGGGCTGGCCCGCCGCCAGTTGCGCGCGGCCATGGTTGGCCAGGATCAGCGGATCGCGAGGCGCCAGAGAAACCGCTTGCTGATAGCTGCTCAGCGCCTCTCCCCAGCGTCGGTTCTCCATCAGGATCTGCCCTTTGAGTTCCGCATAGAAGGCATCCTTGGGGCGCAGGGCGATGGCACCGTTGATCGCCGCCAGGGCCTTGGCCTGATCATTGCGCCGATGATGGGCGATGGCTTGGCGCATCAGGCGGATGTCCTTGTGGCTCTCCTCACCGGCGCGCCGCAGCGTCCATTTCGGAGCCCGGATAAAGGCCGAGAGCTTGCCGCGCAGACGGGCGTACCAATACTCCGCCTCCGGGTCGGGGCTCACCTTGCCACCATGGCTGGCCACATAGGCCTCGGCGGCGCGAATGCGGTCGCGGGACAGCGGGTGCGAGCGCATGTAGGGGTCCTGGTGACGCAGGCTCAGAAGTTCCTGCCCGGCAAATATCCGGTGCAGGTCCAGCAGCCCCTTTGGATCGACCCCGGCGCGGCTGAGGTAGCCTGCCGCCGAGCGATCAGCCGAGGCCTCTTCGGCGCGGGTATGGGAGAGAAATCCCCGCAGGGCGGAACTTTGGGTGCCAATGGCAATGCCGGTCGCCGCTTCGCTGCCCGCCCCGGCGGCGGCGGCCAAAGCCGCAAGCGCCATGCCAAGGCCGGCGGCACTTCCGGCCGAACGCATGTTCTGCATCCGGCGCGCCAGGTGACCGTTGGCGATATGGGCGGCCTCATGGGCGATCACCGCCTGCAGCATTTCGGGGCTGTCGGCCTTCAGGATCAGCCCGTAATGGATGAAGATCGTGCGGCTATCCAAAACAAAGGCGTTGTATCGGGAATCGTTGACGACCAGTACCTTCACCCGTTTCGAGTTGAGACCGGCCGCCTGCAGCACCGGTGCCGACAGGTGGCTCAGCGCCTGTTCCACATCGGCATCGCGCAACAGGGTGATCGACGCCGCCTGCACTGCCGTTGCCGCATAGGCCAGCAGGCAAAACACCAGAGCCGGGATTGACGCCAGCCGAGAGAAGCGGTCAAAAGTCATGCGCGCACCATGGGAGAACATCATGCGAAACTCAACCCGCTCGGCTGTGGATCCCTTCATTGTGATGGATGTGATGGAGGCAGCCCGAAAGGCCGAAGAGGCCGGACGCCACATCATCCACATGGAGGTGGGCCAGCCCTCGACCGGTGCGCCTAAGGCCGCGCAGGCCGCTTTGGTGCGCGCATTGGAGCAGGATGCGCTGGGCTATACCGTGGCCCTGGGCATTCCGGCGCTGCGGCAACGTATCGCGCGGATGTATGGCGAATGGTACGATGTGGATCTGAACCCCGAGCGCGTCGTGGTGACCTCTGGGTCCTCGGGGGCGTTCCTGCTGGCCTTTACCGCGCTATTTGACAGTGGTGACCGGGTCGGCATCGGCGCGCCCGGCTATCCTTCCTACCGGCAGATCCTGCATGCGCTGGGGCTGACCCCGGTGGACATCGAGACCGCGCCCGAACATCGTCTGCAACCGGTGCCCGGCGATCTGGCGGGGCTGGATCTGGCCGGGCTGATGGTGGCTTCGCCCGCCAACCCAACCGGCACCATGCTGGACCGCGCCGCCATGGGCGCCTTGATCGATGCAACGAACGACATCGGTGCGGCCTTTATCTCTGATGAGATCTATCACGGCATCGAATATGAAGCGAAAGCCGTCACCGCGCTGGAGCTGACCGATCAGGCCTATGTGATCAACTCCTTCTCCAAGTATTTCTCGATGACGGGATGGCGCGTGGGCTGGATGGTGGTGCCCGAGGATCACGTGCGCGTGGTCGAGCGCCTGGCCCAGAACATGTTCATCTGCGCGCCGCATGCCAGCCAGGTCGCCGCATTGGCCGCGATGGATTGCGAAGACGAACTTCAGGCCAACCTCGCGGTCTATTCCAAGAACCGCCAGTTGATGCTGGAGGGGCTTCCAAAGGCCGGTTTTGCCAAGATCGCACCGCCGGATGGCGCTTTTTATGTCTATGCGGATGTGTCCGACCTGACCCAGGACAGCCGCGCCTTTGCCGCAGAGATCCTGGAGCAGGCAGGCGTCGCGGTTACCCCGGGGCTGGATTTTGATCCGGTGCGGGGAGCGACCACCTTGCGGTTCTCCTATGCGCGCTCGACCGCCGATATCGAAGAAGGGCTTTTGCGCCTGCGCCGTTTCATGGAGGATCGCTGATATGGTCGGCAAAGGGGCAGGGGTAGAATGACAGGCAGGATTCTGGCGCTGTGTGTGGCATTGATCTGGGGCAGTCTGCTGGCCGTCACCGCCACTGCACAAGGCTTTTCGGCGCTGGCGCGGGTGGATGCCGAGCGCAGCCTGATCCGTGATGCGGGGCAGGGGGCAAGGATCGAGTTGCATCTCAGCCAAGGCGTGCCCTACCGGATCTTCACGCTGGATGGGCCGCCCCGGCTTGTGCTGGATTTCCAGGAGGTTGACTGGGCTGGCCTGGACCAAGAGAGGCTTTTGCAGGGCGAGAACCTGCGCGCTGTGCATTTTGGCGCCTATGTGCCCGGCTGGTCGCGGATGGTTCTGGATCTTGGGCGCCCGATGCAGGTGGAAGCGGCCGAGATGGCCGTGGACCCGGTGACCGCCGCTGCGGTTCTGTCTCTGGACTTGCAGCGCAGCGATGCCGCGGCCTTTGCCGCCTCGGCCGGAGCGCCGAAGGATCGGCGCTGGGATCTTCCGGCGCCGGAGGCGCTGAACCCGGCAGCCCCGCGCGATGCCAATGCACCGCTGGTGGTGGTGCTGGATCCGGGCCATGGCGGCATTGACCCCGGAGCCCAGGTCGAAGGCGGGGTCGATGAAAAGAGCCTGATGCTGGAATTCGCTTTTGAGTTGGGCGAAATGCTGGTCCGATCCGGACAGTTCTCGGTGCAGCTTACTCGGGATGGCGATTATTTTGTTTCGCTAGAGCGCCGCATTGCCCTGGCGCATCAGGCGGGGGCGGATCTGTTCATCTCGTTGCACGCTGATTCCCTGTCGGAAGGCGGCGCCCATGGATCGACCGTCTATACCCTCTCCAAGGACGCCTCAGATGCGGCCTCGGCCAAGCTGGCAGAACGTCATGATCGCTCGGATCTGCTGGCGGGCACCGATCTGACTGCGGCGGATGATCTGGTCACGGATGTCTTGCTGGACCTGGCGCGCCAGGAAACCCAGCCGCGCAGCGAGGCGCTGGCCCGTTCGATCGTCGATGGGCTTCGCGCACAGGGCGGGCCGCTCAATCGCAGGCCCTTGCGCGCGGCCGGGTTTTCGGTGCTGAAATCGGCGGATACCCCCTCCGTGCTGGTCGAAATCGGCTTTCTGTCCAGTCAGCGGGATCTGAAGAACCTGCTGGATCCGGCCTGGCGAACCAAGGCCGCGCGAGGCATTCTGGCCGGGCTGATCGAATGGCGGATCCGGGATGAGGCACAAAGGCCGCTGGTCCGTCAGTAGCCTGCACAGGCGCCAAAAACAGGGAGACGGCGACCCCGGGAAGCAAGGGATCGGCCAGATTGGGCTGATCGGCGCTCCTGCTCTTGGTTCGCCTGTTTCCCGGATCGCGAATCCGCTATCATTGCAGCAAGGGGGCAGTGGTGGTTTTCCGCTTCCCGTTTTGACCCCGAAGCCAAGGCTGCCTATATAGGCGGAACCCCGCGAAAGAGGCCCTATCCGTGCTCAGGTTCATTCTATCCTTCTTTGGCTCCATCTTCAGCACCATCACCCTGGGTATTGCCATGGTGGCGCTGACGATTGGCGGAGTGTTCTGGATCTACGGCCAGGACCTGCCAAGCCATGAATCTCTGGCGCAGTACCAGCCGCCGACCATCAGCCGGATCTATTCGGGCGAGGGGCAGCTGATCGACGAATTCGCCCAGGAGCGCCGCCTGTTCACGCCATCGGATGAAATCCCGGTGCTGGTGAAACAGGCGTTTATCTCTGCCGAGGACAAGAATTTCTATTCCCACAAGGGATATGATGCCCGTGGTATCGCCGCCGCCGCCTATGAGGCGGTGCGCTCGCGCGGCTCCAACGTGCGCGGCGCCTCCACCATCACCCAGCAGGTAATGAAGAACTTCCTTCTGTCCGGGGACCGCAAGGCCGCGCGCAAGATCAAGGAGATCATTCTCGCGACCCGCCTGGAGGAGACGCTCTCAAAGGACAAGATCCTGGAGCTGTACCTGAACGAAATCTTCCTCGGCCAGAACTCCTATGGGGTGACGGCGGCGGCGCAGACCTATTTCAACAAGACCCTGGGCGAACTGGCCCCGCATGAGGCGGCCACATTGGCCTCCATGCCCAAGGCACCGTCGGATTATCACCCGGTGCGGCGCAAGGACCGCCTGCTGGCACGGCGTAACTATGTGCTGCGGGAGATGTTCGAGAACGGCTATATCTCGGAGGATGTCTACAAGCTGGAAGAGGCGCAGCCGCTGCGCTCGGTGCAGAACGGTGATTTCGAGAGTTTCCGCACCGCTCTGCCGCCGCGCGATTACTTCACCGATGAAATCCGCCGTCAGTTGAGCCAGGACTTTGGCGAGGGCGAGTTCTTTACCGGCGGTTTCACCGTGCGCGCCACCATCGACGAAGAGATGCAGACCGAAGCGGCCCTCGCCATGCGGCTGGGGCTGGAGAAATACGACCGTTCGCGCGGGATCTGGCAGGGCACAGGGGTGACCCTGTCCGAAGAGGATCTGGCCTCTGAGGCGGCCTGGCGTGCGGCCCTGGAGACTGCCGAGGTGCCCCGCGATATCGACCTTGGCGGCAAATGGCTGCCTGCCGTGGTGCTGGAGATCGCCGATCAGTCGCTGACCGTCGGGGTCGAGGGGGTTGCCGATCTGGGCCGCGTGCCGCGCGCCGACATCAAATGGATGAAGGGCAGCTTCAAGGACAACCTGACCCGCGGCGATGTGGTTCTGGTGCGCGCCGAGATGAAGGATGACGCCTTCAGCCACTGGTCTTTGCGCCAGGTGCCCGAGGTACAGGGCGGGTTTGTCGCCATGGATGTGAACACCGGCCGGGTTCTGGCCATGCAGGGGGGCTTCTCCTACCAGCATTCTGTGTTCAACCGCGCCACCCAGGCACAACGTCAGCCGGGGTCTAGTTTCAAGCCCTTCGTCTATGCCGCGGCGCTGGACAGCGGCTATAGTCCGGCAACCATCGTCGTGGACGCCCCGATCGAGATCGACACGCCGCAGGGGCTGTGGCGGCCCAAGAACTCCACCAACAAGTTCTACGGGCCCACCCCCCTGCGCACCGGCATCGAGATGAGCCGGAACCTGATGACCATCCGCCTGGCACAGGAAGTGGGGATGCCGGTGGTGGCGGGCTATGCGGAACGGTTCGGCGTCTATGACAATATGGGCACCTTCCTGGCAAACTCCCTGGGTGCCGAGGAGACCACGCTCTACAAGATGGTCGCGGCCTATGCGATGTTCGCCAATGGCGGCCAGCGAGTTCAGCCGACCCTGGTGGACCGGGTTCAGGACCGCTTTGGCAAGACGATCTACCGCCACGATGACCGCGATTGCGTGGATTGTTCTGTGGCCAACCTGCCCGAGGGGCGCAGCCCCCGCATCGTGGCCGATCGCGATCAGGTGATGGATCCGATCACCGCCTATCAGCTGACCTCGATGATGAAGGGTGTGGTGGATCGCGGCACCGCTTCCAGTGTGATCAAGCTGCCGGTTCCTGCGGCGGGCAAGACAGGCACCACCAATGATTCCCGCGATGTCTGGTTCGTGGGCTTCACCTCCAATATCGTCGCCGGCTGCTACATGGGCTTTGACCAGCCCCGCCCGATGGGGCGCGGTGCCTATGGCGGCACCATGTGCGGGCCTGTGTTCCAGCAGTTCATGACGAAGGCGGTCGAGAAATTCGGCGGCGGGCCCTTCACCGTGCCCGAGGGCGGTCATTTCATCAAGATCGACCGCTACACCGGCGCGCCGCTGCCCAATGATGCCTCAGGTGCGCATGTGGTGGCCGAGTATTTCCGCGATGGCGCCGAGCCGATCTTCGGCATGACCTTCGACGGCGGCTTTGCCATGGGATCGAACCTGCCTTTGCTGGAAGAGGTGCAGCAATCCGGGCGGCAGGTGACCACCTCCAGCGGTGGGACTGCGGTTCTTGGGCCCAAGGCCAGTTTCGGCACCATCAGTTCCGGTGGTCTTTACTGACAACAGGACCAAGACCAGAGAGGGCAGCCTCAGCCAGCAGGGGCGGCCCTGCAAGCCCTTGTTCTGCCTTTGGCAGTGAGCTATCACCCAGCTCTGAACGTGATGACAGGATGATCCCAAGATGCGCGCTGAAACCCAGAATATCGTGACTGAGATCGAGAAGTCCCTGGAGCTTCTCGCGCAGCGGCTGAATTGGGAAACCGCCGAGTTCCGCCTGGAGGAATTCAATGCCCGCGTGGAGGATCCGACCCTCTGGGATGATCCCGAAGCGGCGCAGAAGCTGATGCGCGAACGGCAGATGCTGGTTGATGCGATCAATACCTACAAGGGTATCAAGCAGGATCTGGCCGACAATATCGAGCTGATCGAACTTGGCGAGATGGAAGAGGATGCCGAGGTCGTCGCCGACGCCGAAGAGGCGCTGAAGGCGCTGAAGGTCACCGCCGCCGAGAAGGAGCTGGAAGCGCTTCTGGATGGCGAGGCGGACGGCAACGATACCTTCCTTGAGATCAACGCAGGTGCGGGCGGCACCGAAAGCTGCGACTGGGCGTCGATGCTGGCGCGCATGTATGTGCGCTGGGCGGAAAAGAAGGGCTACAAGGTCGAACTGCAGTCTGAAAGCGCGGGCGAAGAGGCAGGCATCAAATCCGCCTCCTACAAGATCTCCGGTCCCAATGCCTATGGCTGGCTGAAATCCGAAAGCGGCGTGCACCGGCTGGTGCGGATCTCGCCCTATGACTCGGCAGCGAAACGCCACACCTCGTTCAGTTCGGTCTGGGTCTACCCGGTGGTGGACGACAATATCGATATCGAGGTGAACCCGGCGGATATCCGTATCGATACCTATCGCTCCTCGGGCGCGGGCGGTCAGCACGTCAACACCACCGACTCGGCGGTGCGAATCACCCACCATCCCACCGGTATCGTGGTGACCAGCTCGGAGAAGTCCCAGCACCAGAACCGCGACATTGCCATGAAAGCGCTGAAATCGCGCCTCTACCAGCTGGAGCTGGACCGCCGCAACGCGGCCATCAACGAGGCGCATGAGAACAAGGGCGACGCGGGCTGGGGCAACCAGATCCGCTCCTACGTCCTGCAGCCCTATCAGATGGTGAAGGATCTGCGCACCGGCCATGAGACCTCTGACACCAAGGGCGTGTTGGACGGGGATCTCGATGGCTTCATGGCGGCGACCCTGGCCATGGATGTCTCCGGCAAGAGCCGCGCGGACGCGCAAGCCGAGTAATGCGGCCGCGCTTGCGGGCGACATGAGGCCGGGGCAAGTCTCGGCTTTCTTTTGCAAAACTCTGCCGCTAGGCTCTGTTCTAACCAGGAACGGAGCCTTGCCGCCATGCCCCAAGACAGCCTTCAATACTGTTCGGCCAGCGATCTTCTGGCGCAATTGCGCGAGGGCAGCCTGACGGCCGAAGCGCTGATGGAGCGCACCCTGGCGCGGATCGCGGCGGTGAACCCGGATCTCAATGCCATCGTGGCGCTCAGGCCCGCCGAAGAGCTGATGGAGGAGGCCCGCAAGGCCGATGCCATGCGCGCGGCCCATGTGCCGCTGGGCCCGCTCCATGGCCTGCCGATGGCGGTAAAGGATCTGGCCAACGTCAAAGGCATCGCCTCGACCCAGGGCTCGCCGCTGATGAAGGATTTCGTCCCGACAGAGGATGAGCTGTTCGTTTCGCGCCTGCGGGCGGCGGGGGCGATCCTGATCGGCAAGACCAATACGCCGGAATTCGGGCTGGGATCGCACACCTTCAACCCGGTCTATGGCGCGACGCGCAATCCCTTTGATGGGGGGCGCACCTGTGGCGGCTCCTCTGGCGGAGCGGCCGTTGCCTTGGCCGCCGATATGGTGGCGCTGGCCGATGGCTCCGACATGATGGGATCGCTGCGCAACCCGGCGGGCTGGAACAATGTCTACGGTTTTCGCCCCACCTGGGGCTGGGTGCCCTCTGACCCCAAGGGGGATCTGTTTATGCATCCGCTATCGACCCTTGGCCCCATGGCGCGCAGCCCCGAGGATATCGGGCTGCTCCTTGACGTGATGGCCGGGCCGGATCCGCGCCAGCCATTGGCCTCGGGCGGGACGCCGGTTATGCCGCTGCCGGAACCGGACCCAATGCGGATCGGTTGGCTTGGCGATTGGGGCGGCGCTTTCCCGATGGAGGACGGCATTCTGGACACCTGCGAAGCTGCGCTGAAGACCTTCGCGGATCTCGGCCATAGCGTCGAAGCCGTGGCGCCGCCGTTTCCGGCCGAAAAGATCTGGGAGTCCTGGATCACCCTGCGGTCCTTTGCGGTGGCTGCGGGCCTGCGCGTGTTTGAAGGCCGCAAGGAGCATCTGAAGGACACCGCCATCTGGGAGCTGGAGCGCGGGTTTGCCATGACCGCGCAGCAGGTGCAGGAGGCGTCGGATCTGCGCTCGGACTGGCAGCGCGCGGCGGTGCGGCTGTTTTCCGACTATGACGCGCTGATCCTGCCCACGGCACAGTGCTGGCCCTTCCCCGTCGAGATCGACTACCCGCGCGAGATCGCAGGGGTGCAGATGGATACCTATCATCGCTGGATGCAGGTCGTGCTGCCGGTCAGCCTGTTGGGGCTGCCCTGCCTGGCCGTACCGGCAGGGTTCGGGGAGGCAGGCCTGCCCATGGGCCTGCAGATCTTTGGCGCCCAGGGACAGGACCAGACCCTTCTGGCCCTGGGGCAACAGTATCACGGGGCCACGCAGTGGCCACAGAAAGCGCCTCCGCCGGGGTGAGGAGAGACCCGGGAGGAGGAGAGACGTTTCGGGGAGGGAACGGATCCATGACAGAAAAAGCCTTTGGCGTACCGGAGCTGCAACCCATGCGCGCAGAGATCCTGCGCGATGCGCTGAAATGCGGTTGGAAGGATTTCCTGGCGCGCCCCGGCTACGGGCTGTTCTTTGCCGGCTTTTACGTCGTGGCGGGCTGGGCGATGACCTGGATCACGCTTGCGACCGGCACCACCTTCTGGATGGTCCTGGCCGCCATCGGGTTCCCGCTGATCGGTCCCTTTGCCGCCGTGGGTCTTTACGAGGTGTCGCACCGGCTCGAGCAGGGCGAGGAGATGGACGCGCGCGCCATTCTGGGCGTGGTCCTGCAGCAAAGCCGCCGTCAGCTGCCCTCGATCTGCGCCATCATTATCGTGGTCTTCCTGTTCTGGTTCTTCCTGGGGCACATGATCTTTGCCCTGTTCCTGGGGCTTTCCACCATGACCAATATCTCCAGCTCGCTGGATGTCTTCCTGACGGTTGAAGGGCTCAGCATGCTGGGGGTCGGCACCGTGGTGGGCGCGCTGTTTGCGCTGCTTCTTTACATGATCACCGTGATCGCGCTGCCCCTGCTGCTGGATCGCGAGGTGGATTTTGTCACCGCGATGATCACCAGCTTCACCTATGTGCAGCAGAATTTCGTTGCGATGATGCTCTGGGCGGCGGTGATCGCCATTCTCACCTTTGCGGCGATGTTGCCCGGTTTCCTCGGGCTGCTGCTGGTGCTGCCGCTATTGGGACATGCGACCTGGCATATCTACCGCTTGATCGCCCATCCCTAACGGCAGGTTCGCGGCCGGTCAGTTGAACCGCTCCTTGGTCCGCAACAGCCTGCGGTGATAGGGCAGCAGCTGGTCTTCGCTCACAAAGCCGGTGCCGCGTGCCGCTGAGATGGCCGGAGCCAGATCCCGCCCAAGGTATTCATAGACCATGCGGGTGACGCGTTCGTCGCCGCCTTCGCGCACGGTGCGGGCGACGTAGCCGACCCAGAAATTGTTCTCCAACGAGGCCACCCGGGCCAGGTAGTTGAAGGAGTAGGTCATCGACCGGCGCCGCGAAATCAGGAAGGCGACGCCATCCTCGTGGCAGCTGACGACACCGCGGAACTCGCGCGAGGCGGGATCTTCCGGCAGCCCCTGATGGCGCATGGCCTCCTTGGCTTCGAACCCCTTGATATAGGTTTCGCCGCTTTCCCCGCGGAAGACATGCACCAGACCGACCACGAAACTGTCGGCATTGATAAAGCTGCGGCGGGTGAACCGATAGAAGCCGGAGGCAAAAAGCTGTTCGCTGAGGTTCTGGAACCCATGGCCGAGGAAGTCTGCCAGAAACGGTCCGGTGAGGATCTTGCCTTGCTTGCCAAGTGTGTCGACAGGTTCCAGCAGAATGCGCGCATCCACGTCAAAGAAGCAGCAGATCCGATCCAGGACGTCCGGACGCGGGAAACTTTCGCCGGACATGTAGCGATTGAACTGCGTCCGATTGATGCCAAGGCGCCGCGACAGTTCCGAGATCGAGGGGTATTGCAGCGCCAGATGACGCAGGTTGGCGCCAAACATATCGCGCAATTCGGCGGGTGACCGGGATTGTCGTGTCCCGTTCCGCGTGTTTCCGGTGGCAGATGTTGCCATTGCTCGATCCTCTGACGACAGAAATGACCTGTCTTCTAAATAGCTTTTGGATGCTTGCTGCTGTTTCGCGTCAAGTGTGGTTCGATATGACGTCAGATGATCACGCTAACTGACACAAATTGCAAGAGGTCGACGCAGTATTTGCCATGTTGGCACACCGTCAATTGCCGCAAAATTGAGCGATAAACGAACGAGGCCTGCACGATGATTGGATATGTACTTTGGAGCGATGTCAGCGGAGACAAGGCAATCATCTGGTGTGAAGATCAGGGCGATCTCGTTTATTTTCATGGAAAACCTGAAGCTTCGCAGGGCGCTGTCTGCAAGGGAGACTGGATCCAGTTCGATCTGACCCAAAAGGGAAACATGCGCCTGGCGGCCAATGCGCGTGTGCTGGATGGCGAAGGCGTTCCGGATCTTGCCGAGGAGTTGATCAAGGCGGTGTCGTCGGGGGCGCGGCAGGTCGATGGTACGGGCGGTGCTGCCATGGGCAGCAATGTGATTCTCTTCCCCCTTCCGGCAAACAGGAGCAAGACGATCCGTTACGGCTGATGGGCCGCGCACTGGGGTCTATGGCGTGTTTGGCCCGGGGGGCGTCGAACCCGGAGTGACACTGAGGCAGGGGTGATACCAGGCCACAGGTGATGCGGTATAGAAAAAGGGCCGACCCGGGTGGGCGGCCCTTTTTGTGTTCTTGTCTGTTTTGCTTGCCCGCTCAGCACTGCAGGCTGCATGGGACCGGCGGTCAGCTGCCCCGCAGCAGGGCTGCAACGCCCGTGCGAGCAATCTCTGCCAGCCCAAGCGGACGCATCAGCTCGGCAAAGGCATCGATTTTTTCCGGCGCGCCGGTGATCTCGAAGATGAAGCTTTCCAGGGTGCTATCCACCACATTGGCGCGGAAGATATCTGCCAGGCGCAGCGCCTCGACCCGCTTGTCGCCGTCGCTCACCACCTTGAGGATGGCCAGTTCGCGTTCGACCGAGGGGCCTTCGACGGTCAGATCGTGGACCTCGCGCACGGAAATGATACGGCCCAGCTGCGCCTTGATCTGTTCGATCACCTGTGGCGTGCCGGTGGTGACAACGGTGATGCGGCTGAGGTGACCGGTGTGATCCACCTCGGCCACGGTCAGGCTTTCGATATTGTAGCCACGGCCCGAGAACAGGCCGATGACACGGGCCAGAACGCCCGGTTCGTTTTCAACCAGCAGCGCCAGGGTGTGGCGTTCCTGTACGTCGGAAAACGTGGGGCGCAGGTTATACGCCGAATGCTTGGAGGCGCCTTTTTTGATGTGTAGGGCAGACATGGGATTGTCCTTTTTCCTATCGGTCCGCGGCTCAGTCGTCGAACCCGTCAATTTCGTGAAAGGGGGCAGTGTGGATCAGACCAGCACCGCGCCACCTGCCTGAATGGCGCCCTGGGTCTCGGCGTCGCCCAGCAGCATTTCGTTATGGGGTTTGCCCGAGGGGATCATCGGGAAGCAGTTCTCGTGCTTCTCCACCAGGCAGTCAAAGACCACCGGACCGTCGTGGTTGATCATCTCCATGATGGCATCGTCCAGATCCTTGGGATCGGTGCAGAGGATGCCCTTGGCGCCAAAGGCCTCGGCGAGCTTCACGAAATCGGGCAGCGCTTCGGACCACGAATGACTGTAGCGTTCGCCATGCAGCAGCTCCTGCCACTGGCGTACCATGCCCAGGCGTTCGTTGTTGAGGATGAACTGTTTCACCGGCAGGCGGTATTGTGCTGCGGTGCCCAGCTCCTGCATGTTCATCAGCCATGACGCCTCGCCTGCCACGTTGATCACCAGCGCATCCGGATGTGCCATCTGCACGCCGATGGAGGCCGGGAAGCCATAGCCCATGGTGCCAAGCCCGCCCGAGGTCATCCAGCGGTTGGGATCCTCAAAGCCGAGGAACTGCGCGGCCCACATCTGGTGCTGGCCCACCTCGGTGCAGACATAGCGGTCGTGGCCCTTGGTCAGCTCTTCAAGGCGCTGCAGGGCATATTGCGGCTTGATGGTGCCTTCGGAGGGTTTGTAGGCAAGGCAGTTCACCTTGCGCCAATCGGCGATCTTGGCTTGCCATTTGGCCAACGCTTCCTTGTTGGTCTTGCGGCCGCGCGCCTTCCAGACCTTCAGAAGGTCTTCCAGCACATGGCCCACATCACCCACGATCGGGATGTCCACGCGGATCACCTTGTTGATCGAGGAGGGGTCGATATCGATGTGCGCCTTCAGGGATTTGGGGCTGAAGGCATCGATGCGGCCGGTGATCCGGTCATCGAACCGCGCGCCGATGTTGATCATCAGATCGCAGTCGTGCATCGCCATATTGGCCTCGTAAAGACCATGCATGCCCAGCATGCCCAGCCAGTTTTCGCCCGAGGCCGGATAGGCGCCCAGCCCCATCAAGGTGGAGGTCACCGGGAAGCCGGTTGCATCCACGAGTTCGCGCAGCAGCTGGCTGGCGCCGGGGCCGGAGTTGATGACGCCGCCACCAGTATAAAACACCGGGCGTTTGGCGGTTTCCATGGCGGCGACCAGCTCGGTGATCTCCTCCATGTCGCCCTTCACGGGCGGCTGGTAGTGCGAGGCGGCAGGCTTCGGCCCGCTATAGGGGCCGGTTGCAAACTGCACGTCCTTGGGGATGTCGATCAGAACCGGGCCGGGGCGGCCGGAGGTTGCCACGTGGAAGGCTTCATGCAGGGTCCCCGCGAGCTTGTCGGTGTCTTTCACCAGCCAGTTATGCTTGGTGCAGGGGCGGGTGATGCCGACGGTATCTGCCTCCTGAAAGGCGTCCGAGCCGATCATGAAGGTGGGTACCTGGCCGGTCAGAACCACCAGCGGAATGGAATCGAGCAGCGCATCCGTCAGGCCGGTCACCGCATTGGTGGCGCCGGGGCCCGAGGTCACCAGCACAACGCCGGGCTTCCCGGTCGAACGCGCATAGCCTTCGGCGGCATGTACCGCGCCTTGCTCGTGGCGGACCAGAATGTGCCGAATATCGTTCTGCAGGAAGATTTCGTCATAGATCGGAAGCACGGCGCCACCGGGGTATCCGAATACCGTGTCCACACCCTGATCCTTCAGAGCCTGGACAACCATTTTTGCGCCGGTCATTTCACGTTTCATCTGCTTTTGCTCCAGTTGGCGGCAACGTCCATTCCGCATAAAAAAAGCCCCCGATTTTCTGGTCGGAGGCGCATGGGTCAGATTATGGTCTACCGTTACCGGCCCATGCGCTTGGTTCCTACAATGACGACTAGGGAAGTCATTTGCCGTGAGGCTCCTCTTTTGCGTTGCAGCGCAGACTAGGACCGGCAGTACGGGGCGTCAACAGGCAAACCCATCAAAAATGCCCATCCGGAGACATTTTCTTGCGCCAAACCGGGGGAGTGGCGACATTTCCGTAAACATCGGGGCGGGTGGCAGGGCGGATAGCCATGCTGCAGTGCAACAGCGGCGCAGATGGCGGGCAGGGGGGCGGGCAGGCACAGGCGCTTAGGGCCAGTGGGTCAGAGCCCCACCCCAGTACCCTGAAGAACGCCATGTTGCAGGGCGTAGCGGGTCAGCCCGGCGGTGCTGGAGATCCCCAGCTTGCGCTTGATGTTCTTGCGGTGGGTTTCAACCGTGCGCACCGAGATATCCAGCGTCAGGGCGACCTCCTTGTTGGATTTGCCCTGGGCAAGTTCCAGCAGGATGGTCTGTTCGCGCCCGGTCAGTGCCTCGCGGGCCTCGTTGTCCTTGGGTTTAAGCGAGCCTTCGGCGCCGGTGCAGAGATAGCGCTCCCCGCGCATCACCGCATCGATGGCGTCCTTGATGGCTTCGGTGGGGACATCTTTCAGCACATAGCCCATGGCCCCATGGCTGAGCGCGGTCGAGATATACTCGGGGCTGTCATGCATCGACAGGATCAGGATGCGGGTGCCGGGGCTGCGTTCCAGAATGATCTCGGTGGCGCTGAGCCCGCCCAGGCGCGGCATGTTCAGATCCATCAGGATCACATCCGGTGTCAGATCGGTGATACGGGCGACGGCCTCTTCGCCGTCGGTCAGGGAGCCAACCACCTGGATGTCGTCATAGCTTTCCAGGATCGACTGAATGCCTTCGGCGACCATCGGGTGGTCATCGACGATCAGCACCCGGACCGGTTTGTCATGCATGTCTTGCAGCAAAAGCCATCCCCTAACAGCCTGTTTGTCGATCAGAGACGCCCGACGGATCGGATCCCCCGCGACACCGTTACGATACCCGTTTCGACGATGCCTCGTTGCCCGGCGGCAGCAGGTGGCTCAAAGGCAGTGTGGCCTCGATCACCGTGCCGCTTTGGGTTCCCCCTGATGACAGAATCCGCAAGCTGCCGTCAAGCTGATCGATCCGTTCCTGCATGTTGCGGAGCCCGATTCCCGGCCCCGATGACGGTTTCTTGAGGGGCAGGCCACGGCCATTGTCGCTGATCCGCATGGTGGCGCCGCGGGCATGGCCGCGCAGGTCAATGCTGACCCGGGTGGCCTCGGCATGGCGTTCGATATTGGTCAGCGCTTCCTGCGCGATGCGATAAAGGGCGATCTTGGCGTCCTGATCCAGCCGGTTGCGGAAGACCACGGTGGTGAATTCGGTTTCTATCCCGGTCCGGGTTGCAAAATCATCCGTGAGCGCCTTCAGCGCCGGGCCAAGGCCGAGATCATCCAGCACGCCGGGGCGCAGATCGCGGCTGATCCGTCGCACCTCGGCGATGGCGGTGCCAAGGTGTTCGATCCCCTTGTCCAGCGGATCGGAGGCGCCATCGTGATCGCCGCGCATCAGGCGGCGGCGGGCGTTGTCCAGCGCATAGCGCACGCCGACCAGGATCTGGCTGATCCCGTCATGGAGTTCTCGCGCGACGCGGCCGCGCTCTTCTTCCTGGGCGTCAAAGACCCGCTGGGTGAGTTCCTTCAGCTTGGCATCTGCCAGGCGGCGCTCGCGAATGTTCAGCCCCATGCCGGAGGCAAAGACAAAGAGCAGCGCCACCAGGGTAATGCCGCCGATATAGAGGAAGGTGCGCTGGACCCTGCTTTCCACCTCGGCACGGGCGGCGGCGACCGAAGCGAGGATATCGTCGATGAAGACGCCGGTGCCCACGGCCCATTGCCAGTCCTGCAGGCCGACCACATAGGTGATCATCTGCGCCTCTTTGCCGGTCGAGGGTTTTTCCCACATGAAACTGTGCCACCCGGCGCCCTGGCGGGCCTGGTCAATGAAGGTATCCACCACCGGCGTGCCCTGGCTGTCGGTCAATCCGCGCCAGTTCTGGTTGATGAAATCGGTCTGGCGCGGGCTGACCAGGTTGTTGCCGTCGTAGTCATAGACAAAGAAGAACCCGTCCTGCCCGTAGATCATCGCGCTGAGGATCTGGGTCACCTGTTCCTTGGCCTCTTCGTCGTCCGGGCTGGCCAGACCGTAGATATAGGAAAAGCCGTTGCGCGCCTGGGTCACATAGTTGCGCAACTCGGCCTTCTTGGCCTCGATCAACTGCTGTTCCAGCGCCTTGATCTCCCGCTCGGCCAGGGCCCGCGACTGATGGGCAACCAGCAGGGCGATCGCCGCCACGGCGAGCACCAGCGGTATCGCGGCCAGCAGGGACAGTTTTTGCGCGTAGTTTGGCCGAAAGAGGCGGTGAAGCAGGGGCATGAGGCTGTCCGGGCGTTGCAACGTGATGAGATGCGAATCGTTATGCAATCAAAAACCGAAAGCAAGGGCAGAGAGTGCCGGAAAACGCGCTTGCTTGCGTAACAAAAGAAGTCTCAGCCGGAATTTTGTGCAACATATGGATCTGAAAACACCAAAAAAGGTCCGGAACTACGCAGTACTAGGTATTCACAAGGCCGGTGGTCTGGCTAGGGTAGCTCCACTCGAACCGATCCGCCTGCGGCATGTCCGTGGGCAATCCATATACTTTGGGAGGAAAAAAACATGGATCGTCGTTCCTTTCTGAAAACCTCTGCGCTGGGCGGTACCGCCGCTGCAGCATCCACCCTGGCAGCCCCGGCCTATGCCCAGGGCAAGCGCACCCTGACCATGGTGACCACCTGGGGTCGTGGCCTGGCTGGCGTGTTTGACGCTGCACAGCGCGTTGCCGACAACATCACCGCAATGTCCGACGGCAACCTGACCGTCGACATCAAAGCGGCCGGCGAACTGGTTGGCGCCTTTGAAGTGTTTGACGCCGTTTCCTCGGGTCAGGCCGACATGTACCACGGTGCCGACTACTACTTCGTGGGTCAGCACCCGGGCTATGCCTTCTTCACCGCGGTTCCCTTCGGCATGACCGCGCAGGAACTGGCCAACTGGTACTACCAGGACGGCGGTATGGAGCTGCATGACGAGCTGGGTCAGATCTTCGGTCTGAAATCCTTCCTGGCGGGTAACACCGGTGCACAGGCAGGCGGCTGGTTCTCCAAAGAGATCAACAGCCCCGACGACTTCAACGGTCTGAAGTTCCGTATGCCGGGCCTGGGCGGCAAGGCTCTGGGCAAACTGGGCGCTTCCGTCCAGAACATTCCGGGCTCCGAAGTGTATCAGGCCCTGTCCTCCGGCGCCATCGACGGCACCGAGTGGATCGGTCCCTGGGCGGACGAAAAGGCCGGCTTCCAGGAAATCACCAAGACCTACTACACCGCTGGTTTCCACGAGCCGGGCGCAGGTCTGTCGGTCGCAACCAACCGTGACGTCTTCGAGAGCCTGAGCCCCGCGCATCAGAAGATCATCGAAATCGCCTCGGGTGAATGCCACCAGTGGAACCTGAGCCAGTTCCTGGCCAACAACGGTGCAGCTCTGCAGCGTCTGCAGGCCGGCGGCGTCAAGGTCATGGAATTCCCCGACAGCGTCTGGGATGCCTTCGGCCAGGCCTCCAAAGAGGTCATGGAAGAGAACATGGGCGACGACCTGTTCAAGAAGATCCACGACAGCGCAATGGCTTCCATGAAGTCCTCCTCGGCGTGGCTGAACCTGTCTTCCGGTTCCTACACCGCGCAGCGCGACCGCGTTCTGGGCTAAAGCGCCTCAATCGCATTCATCGGATCCTCCGCCACCCGTGCGGGGGATCCCTTTTCCGTTGCATCCGGGTGAAGAGCAAAACGCGGTAAGGAACGCGTGATGCCGTCTGACCCGTGGCAATCAATGATCCCGGGGGAAAAATGCAGGAAGAAACTGGCATTTCCGCTTTCGGCGCCATAGGGGGTGGTCTGCTCTGGCTAGGCCAGAACATCGCCGGCGCCTTTTACAATCTCGGCTATGCGCTCTCCAATACCAGCAGCTGGCTGGCCTGGACCGATGGGCTGAACTCCGTCGAGGACAAGCAGTCGCTGATGCGCTTTGTCTACTATGGCGGCTCGGTCGAGTTCTTCTTTGTTGTGTTCACCGCCTTCCTGGTGCTGACCGGGGTCGGTCTGTACCGACGTCAGGTCATGTGGGCCGTGGTGCGTGGTCTGGAAGGCTTTGCCAATGGCACCGGGCGTCTGTTCGCCTGGGCAGGCCTGTTGATGGTGATCCAGCAGATCATCATCGTGTTCATGCAGCGGGTTTTTGCCCGTCCGGACATGAGCTTCGGCCTTGGGATCGAATTGCAGATGGACATCTCCTGGTTCGCCGAGGAGCTGAAGCTCTATAATGCGCTCGTCGTCTGCATGTGCGTTGCCTACACATTCGTGCAGGGCGGTCACGTGCGCGTCGACCTGATCTATTCCGGCATCAGCTTCCGGGCCAAGCGCGTGGTCGACATGGTCGGATCGCTGATCTTCATGATGCCCGCCGCCGTGCTGACCTGGATGTATGGCTGGTTCTTCCTGTGGCGCCACCTGATCGTCCCGAAACCCTCGGCGTCGGACGCGCTGGATCGCCTGGTGATGAAAGCCCGTGCCCTGCGCTGGAACGTGGAAACCATCGGCTTCAGCCCCAACGGGTTCAACGGGTACTTCCTGTTCAAGATCCTGCTGGTCACCTTTGCCGGCATCGTCTTCCTGCATGCCATTGCCTTCTTCTACCGCTCCCTGCTGGAGTTCATCGAAGGCCCGGCAAGTGAAAACAAATACCTCGACAAGGATAGCCTTGGAGAGGGTGAAGAAGCCTATGAAGGCGCGCATTAACCTAAGGGACAGCTGACATGCTATTCGGTCTTGATGGCGTCGAAATCGGCCTGATCATCGTATTTCTCTGCCTTTTCGGAGGCATTCTCTCCGGCTTCCCGGTGGCCTTTGCCATCGGCGGTGCCGGCATCATCTCCTTCGGGATCATCGCCGCACTCGACAGTGCCGGCCTTCTTGTCCACCAGGCGATCGATACCTCGTCGCAGGTCTATCGGGATCTGGTGAACTCGGGCGTCAAACCCGATACGATCTCGATCTTCCGATATCCGGATCTTCCACGCGTTGCCGAACATGTGTTCGTGCAGGGCTGGGAAACCGCGCTCGATCGCAACGTCTCCTTCATCGTGAACCGTATGAACGAGCGGGTTCTGGCCGGGGCGTCGATCGAGACGCTGCTGGCGGTGCTGATGTTCGTCCTGATGGGCATCACGCTGGAGCGTTCGAAGATCGCCAACGATCTGCTGACCACCATGGCGCGCGTCTTTGGCCCGCTGCCGGGCGGTCTCGCGGTCTCCATCGTGGTTGTGGGCGCCTTCCTGGCGGCCTCCACCGGGATCGTGGGCGCAACCGTGGTGACCATGGGCCTGCTGGCCCTGCCGACCATGCTGCGCAACAACTACAGCCCGGAACTGGCCACCGGTGTGATCGCGGCCTCGGGCACGCTGGGGCAGATCATTCCGCCCTCCATCGTGATCGTTCTGCTGGGCACCCTGGCGGGCGACCTCTACTCCACCGCACAGGAAACCCGTGCGCAGGAAGCAGGCTGTACCGATGCGCTGACCTTCCTCGGTGAACCTGCCGTGGTGTCGGTTGGCACCCTGTTCCAGGCCGCCCTGTTGCCGGGCATCATGCTGGCGTTGCTCTATGCGCTTTATGCCTTCGGCTTTGCCCTGCTGAACCCGGAAAAGGCGCCTGCCGTGGAAATGGGCAGTGCCAGCGATGAGCCGATCACCCGCAACGAGGCCCTGACCTGGTTCCTGGGCGCGCCCGCGGCCATCATCGGTGGTGCGCTGCTGCTGGGATCCCTTGGCATCATCGGGTCGCAGAACATCAGCGTCTCCAGCTTCTCCGATGCCGGTCAGACCGCATCGCTGCGCACCTCGGTCGGAGAAGAGTGCAAGGCGTCGATGATCGACCTGCACGGTCAGGAGGCCTGGGATGCCGCGGTGGCGGAACAGGAAGCCATTGATGCCGCAGGTGGTGTTGCTTCGGCCGAGCGTCTGACCGAAGAGCAGATCGCCGAAGCCAAGGCTGCCAAGATCGCCAATGCGGCGCCGATCGGCACCGGCATCACCGTGATCATGGTGCTTCTGGGTCTGGTTCTGGCCGTTGGTCGCGGGGTTGCCCCGTCGCGCGATGGCAAACCGCTGATCCTGGGGGCCATCGGCCTGTTGCTGCTGGCGCTCGTCGATATCCTGCTGATTGCGCCGACGACCTCTGCCGGGGCGACCGTGCTGCTGATCCTGCTGCCTTTGGCGATTGCGCTTTATGGCTGCAAGGAGGCGGCGATCCGCTGCGCGCGCAACGATCTGATCCGGGTGGTCTTCCCGCCGCTGGTTCTGATCGTGGCAGTGCTGGGGTCGATCCTGGGCGGGATCACCAACCCGACGCCCGCTGCGGCGCTGGGGGCCGGTGGTGCCATCATGCTGGCGGCCTATCGCCGTCTGCAGGACGAGGGACGCTCGGGCAAGATCATCATCGGGTCTACCTTCGCGGTGATCATCTGCATCCTGATCGGGGTGAACTTCGACCTGCGGATCAACCAGGACAATGTCTCCTTCGAGAGCTGGGTGGCCTTCTTCTTTGCCTATGCGGCCTATCTCTATGCGCTGTTTGGCCTGTTGTTCGGCTGCTGGGTCCTGTTCCGTGGCGGGGTGCTGACCCCCATCGTGCGGGAGACGGCCAAGGTGACCTCGATGGTCTTCACCATCCTGATCGGCTCGCAGCTCCTGAACCTGGTGGTGATCTCCTTTGGCGGGGAACACTATATCCAGCAGTTCCTGAAGAGCTTTGACAACGAGATGACGGTCTTCCTGATCGTGATGCTGGTGCTGTTCTTCCTGGGCTTCGTTCTGGACTTCCTCGAGATCATCTACATCGTGATCCCGATCGTCGGACCGGTGATCTATGGCGGGTCCTTCGATCCGAAATGGGTGACCATCATGGTTGCGGTGAACCTGCAGACCTCGTTCCTGACACCGCCCTTCGGCTTTGCGCTGTTCTACCTGCGCGGGGTTGCACCGAAAGAGGTGACAACGGGTCATATCTATCGCGGGGTTCTGCCCTTCGTGCTGATCCAGGTGGCGGGTCTGGCGATCCTGTGGCTGTTCCCCTCGATCGTGACCATCGTACCGGCACTGATGCCAAGCTGATCAGATCAGCCTGCGAGAAAACGAAGGGGCCCTGCATGGGCCCCTTTTTTGTTCCGTTCATTGCGCTGGCCTTCAGCCCATCGACAGGGTCCAGGCCCTGTCGGCAGGGGTGCGTCCCTCCAGGACCTCCTGATAGGCGGAGGTCACAGCCTCGGCTCCGCTGCCGTGGGAGAGGGTCAACCACTGGGTGCTGGCTTTGGCGGCCCGTTCCCAGAAGGCCGCCGAGCGGCGATCGAATTCGCCTGCTCCCCAGTCCTTTCCACGTTTCGCAATATGGCCGGGAGCAAAGAACATGGCGCTGCGGTCGCGGATGTAATCGGCCCCCATCCCGGCATCGTCGTAATGGGTCAGCCCCACGTGGCTGGTGTAGCGCATCGCCGCCCCCAGGTGCCGGTGCAGGCGGTTGATCACCGGGCCGGATCCGGACATGTCGATGATCAGGGTCGGGCGCTCCGCCGAGAGGGCCGTTTCGATGTCGTCATAGGTCATGACCTGATCATATAGGTCGAGCGCACGAACCTTGTCTGCATTTCCGGCCGAGGTCAGCGCCAGCACCGGCGGGGCCTGCGGGTCTTCCTTAAGGGCATAGGCGGTGCCGATCCCGGTCTTGGAGGAGGCGGAGACGATCAGCACCTGCTGGGCGCCGAACCAGTCATTGTCCTTGGCAAAATCATACAGGCAGTAGGAGGTCGCATAGAGCGGCCACAGGACCATGCGCAGATCGTCGAGATCCGGGTCATAGGCCGGGTCGTTCGACAGGCGAAGATAGCGATTGTAGACGGCGGGCAGCGCCTGCCGGTGCGCCGCGCCATCGAAGAAGCGCTCTGCGGTGACCTTCTGCGGTTGCAGGGTCACCTGCGACGCCATGGGCCAGTAGCCAAACAGCCTTTCCCCGGCGGTGATGCCCGTTACCGAACTGTCTTCGACGATCCCCAGGCCCCAGACCGGAAGAACGCCCCAATCGCTGTCTTTCGTGGGGAAGAATTTCCAATATCCGATCCGCTCCCCGACCACGCCATAGGTGATATTGTTGGCGGTCAGGCCAAATCGCTCAATGCGTACGGTGATCTCTCCAGCTGCGGGCGTGGCTGTCGCGCAAGCGGTGAGGCGATGCTGCGCCAGGTCGGTCTTGCAGACTTCGAAGGTCTGCGTCTGTGAAGCGTCCGGTATCATGTCTCATAGTCTCCCTTTGTCCCAAGCCTATGCGGCGCGCGGGGACAAACGAAAGCACCGCATGAAGCCGGGACGCTGCGTCAAAGCGAAAGGGGGCGCTCAAGCAAGGCCCGTCACCGGGCGCGCGCCTGGTTCAGCCGGGCTTGTGCGCCGGTTGCTGCGGCAGCTGGATATTGGCGACCTCTTCGGAAATCGTGCGGGGCGCCGGGCCGGTGGCCGCCTCGCTCTCCTCCTCGATTTCCCGCAGCGGCTTCCAGGCGCCGCCGTGATAAAGCTCCAGCCCGGAGAACTTCATCTTGTATCCCATCTTCGGGCTGCCTTTGACCCAATAGCCCAGATAGACATAGGGCAGCCCGGCCTCGCGGGCGATCTCGATGTGATCCAGGATCATGTAGGTGCCGATGGAGTTCTGCGGCTGATCCGGATCATAGAAGGAGTAGACCATGCTCAACCCGTCTTCCAGAACATCGGTCAGGGACACGGCGGTCAGGGCGTTGCTGCCGCGGTCGGTGTATTCGACAACCCGGCTGCGGATTGGCGTTTCCTCGATCATGGCGGCATATTCGAAGACATCCATATCGGCCATGCCGCCATCGGAATGACGGCTGTCCAGATAGTGGCGGAACAGCTGGTATTGATCTTCGGTCGCCCAGGGGGAGGTCGCACGCCGCATCAGATGCTGGTTGCGCCGCATCGTCCGCTTCTGACCGCGACTAGGCGTGAACTCCGCCACGTTGATCCGGGCCGACAGGCAGGCGGAACAGTCCGAGCAGGACGGGCGATAAAGCACGTTCTGAGAACGCCGGAACCCCTGTTGCGACAGGCTGTTGTTCAACTGCTCCACCCCGTCGCCTTGCAAGGCCGTGAAGAGCTTGCGCTCCATCAGCCCGTCCAGATAGGGGCAGGGCTGAGGCGCCGTCACATAGAACTGCGGTGCTATCGGGAGGGTGTGACGCATGGGGGCGGGATAAGGTCCAGAACGGATGTACGAAACGGCAAAGTGTTACCTATCAGGATAACAACGACCAACCCGCGCGCCAAGGGTGGATGGGCAAAATGGTTTCACACTGGTTTCTTTGCGGCCGAAGCACCGCGTTCAGCCGCTGCGGTGGCGCCTGTTCAACATGACCGTGCCGAGAAAGGCATCGCCCAGGCCCTGGCCGCGTGCGGATGTCAGCATCATCAGGATCGAGACGATCTGCAGGATGGGAACGATCAGCGCAACCGTATAGGCGCCCGAGTGCAGGGTCGCCATCTGCAGATCCAGGCGGTGCCCGGACAGGTCGCGCAGCTCGATCCCGGCAAAGCGCATGCCAAGGGTTGCGGAGCCACTTGCAATGGTGAGGGTGCGATAGGCAAAGCCGATGGTCAGATAGAGCAGCGGCCAGATAAACAGTCCGACAAAGGCTGTCAGCACAACCGCCACGGCGGCAAGACCCATAATGATGACGCTGTCGATCAGCCAGGCAAAGAGGCGCTTGGCGGTGACCATTTCGTAGAACTCGGCCTGGTAGTCGGGGTCGGGCAGGGCGGGCATCTCGGGATCCTGTGGTGTTGAACGGGCGGTGTAGCAGGAATGCCCCGCCCTAGACAGGCGGGGCTTTGGCGGTGTGGCAGGGATCAGGCGGTTTTCTCGTCGCCGTCGCTCGCTTCCTCGGCCGCCGCAGCTGCACGTTGCGCCATGAACTGGTCGAACTCGGCCTTGTCCTTGGCTTCGCGCAGGCGCTCCAGGAAGGCGTTGAAGTCGTCCTGTTCCTGTTCCAGGCGGCGCAGGGTGTCGGCCTTGTAGGCGTCAAAGGCGCTGTTGCCGCTGGAGCGCATCGCATGCATGCCGTGATGGGCCCAGGGTTTGCGGTTGCGGCAGGATTTTTTGAACATGCGTTTGCTCCAGATCATGTAAAACAGAAGGGCAAGGCCGATCGGCCAGAAGAACACAAAGCCCAGCACCATGGCGGCAATCCAGGCGCCTTTGCCCTTGCTGTCCAGCCAGGCTTCGCTGCGCGAGAACCACCCCTGTGGATGGCCCGGCGCATGAGGGGCGGTTGCGGTGGGGGTGATACTTGTCATCGGGACCTCCGGTTTGGGTTGATGTAAATCTCTTTTACATCTCCAATATTGAGGCGCGGTGGTCGCATCGCAAGAGGGTATGTGAATGTTTTTTACATTAATCGTCTACCCATTTGAAAGAATACAGTAATTTATCGTGCCAGTGTGTGTAGTGTAGCGGGACACTTCGCGTTGCAGTGCGGGACACTTCCCATTGCAGCAACTCGTTTTTGCGAAATCCCCACCTTTCTAGGGCTTTTGCCGGTGGATTTCTAGCCTCGGGGCGGTGTGCCCCAACGCTTTCGGCACGACGGCTTCGGGACACCGCAAATTGCAGAAATCGGAAATTCGCAGCCGAAACCGTTTAAACCTGCCCGACGGCGGGCCGATTAAAGGGCGTTTAAAGGGCAATTGAAAGGGGGGTGAAAGGGGGCCTGCCGAGGCCCGCTTTCGCTATAGGGGAGGGGCATCACCGGAGGATGGAACAAGCGCCCCTATGCAAAAGGCCCGCGCCCAAGGGGGCAAGGGCGCGCTTCCAAAGGCCCAACGCAGTTTCACCCGGCAAGACCTGCACCCTGTCCTGCAGTCGGGTGCCGTCGGCTACTACAGTCGGGCCGCCGTCGACCTTTTCCGTCAGCCAGTACACCGTCCCCCCCGTGATCCGGGCGCCGTCTGCTAGGCAATCCCTGATCGCGTTGCGCCCAGGGTACTTGGGCAATAGGGACGGGTGGTATCCGATGGCGCCCAGGTTGGCGATCCCTATGAACCAATCCGGCAAGATCCGGAAGGAATGCGCCGATACGATCAGATCCGGCCGCCACGGCAAGTCGGATGCTCGGAGCGGTAAGCGCCTATCCTTCACGGCGTAGCGCAGTCCTAGGCAGTCTGCCGTTTCGATTGGCTTGCGCTCTCCGGGCTCGGTGATCAGGCATACCTCGAAGCCGGAGGCTGCGATGCGCACAAGTGTCTCGGCCGCCAGCCACGAGCAGCCGACTACCGCGACGCGGCGGGGGTCATTCTTCGACATAGCGGAACCCCTGTACTGCGCGCATATGACCGCCAATTTTGCCTTTCAACGCGGCCCCTCTGGTGCCCTTGCTCCCCAGCACGGCCGAGGTCTGGTGCCAGAGCGGTTGGCCTCGAAGCGCGGCAGCGAGGCCTGGGTGGGACGTGTGGAAAAGGGTCGGCAGGGGTTTGCCGTAGCGGTTAACGCCCCGCCGCCAGAGCGCGGCCAACTCGTTTAGGAAGCGGATGCCCAGCCCCGCGCCTTGCCATTCGGGCATGATGACTAGGCGGCAGGCCCTTGCTTCGACCAGGCCGGGGCGCGGGCTGAAGGCGATATGCGCGACGGGGGCGCCGTCCACGAAACCGACGTAGTAGTCGGCCGCCACCATGCGGGGCAGCTTTAGGTAGTGATGCGGCTCAAACAGGGACCAGAAGGAACCATCGGTTTTGTGAATGTCCATTGTGAGGCTGGGGGGACGTCGAAGACGCCTCCATTTGAACTCGGCCGAGCGGGTATCGATCACCCAGTCGGGCTGGAGCCAGGGCACAACGTCTTCGTGACAGGTGACGCCCACGAACTGCCCCTTGCCCCGGCGCCAAGCCTTGGCAAAGGCGGCCGCGCCGATCCGGGCCACGTGCCGGTCGATGGTCGAGGTGAACTCATCGACTACGGCCAGCTTGGGGCGTTCGCACAAGAGCCGCGCCAGATTTGCCCGGAACTGCTCGCCGTTTGACAGGCAATGGAAAGGGCGCAGCCAGCTCGGAACCGTACCGAGGCCCACTGCGGCCAGCGCGGCGGTCACACCGTCCATTTCCGATTCGGGTGCAATTGCGTCGATCAGGGCCGCGTCCTTGGGCCAGCGGGGCGCGCGCTCGATCTTCCGGCCGAACAACTTGCGCCCCAGGGAGGTCTTGCCGGTTCCCGATGGGCCGACGATCAGGCCGACCTGCCAGGGCCGCGCCGACAAATCAGCGTCGACGGACAGGCGGAAGTCCGCGTCCCCTTCGACGTTGAACATGCTGGAGACGCGGGCTGCGCGGTAGGTCGCGGGAATGGGCGCGGGGTGGTGGATCTCGATTTTCATGTGTTCACCACCCGGCATTTATGGCCTTGCGCCTTCAGGTCTTCGAACAGGGCTTTTTGGGCGGGTTCGTCCTCGGCAAGGACAATGACGCCGAACTGGCGCTTATACCGCTTTCCTGTGGGTTTGCCGGGCGACTTTGCCGGGAGCGGGGGAAGTTCGATCTTGCTGGATGCGGGCATGTTGGCCCTCCTTTCCGTCGCGCTCGGTGGTCTGGCGCTTGGGTGAAGGGCTCGTCTGCGGCCTCAGAATGGTATGTGCCTTGCATCTGGGGCACTTGATAGCCAGGGCGCCGGATAGGGCGCCAGGCTCGATCTTGAATAGCAACCTGCGACAGTTGTCGCAACGCTGGTCTTGCAGGTTCAAGTGGAATCACTCCATTGATACCGCACCCTCGCGAGGGCAGGGGGCGGCCATGAAGCTATTGCTGGTCGGCGGGGTCAGGTGTAGGAATTTGATCCCCGTGTCGAGGGGCGTTGGTGCGCCCCTTGGCCCCCCGCTAGGGGCGGGCGGTTTGGGGCATCATCGCACCAGCCACTCTTCAACGTTATCGCTGATATCTCGCATCTTGATCCAGCGGGCGCCTACGGGCTGGCCTTTGAGAACCCGCAGCTTGCCCATAAGGCCCACGGTGTCCCACTCGACCCGCTCGGCGCGCGGGGTGTATTCTTGCGAGGGATCGAAATCGGGGTTCAGCTTGCGGCGCCGCTGCGTAACACGCACAGCATCAGCCGGAATGGTAACGCCCTCGGGCACCTCATCGGCAGCATAGGAGCGTTCTTCCTCCTTGGTGGTTTCCTTGACCACATCGACCATGCGCGGCTCCCGGTGGACCGCCTGAACCTCGATATGGTTTTCTGAGCCATCAGCCATCTTCTCCACGCGCGTGATCATCACCGGATTGCCTGTCTCATCCACCAGCGGGAACTCATCAAACAGCGGAACCTGCACGGTCTCGGTGACGGTTTTCTTGACCGCCACCCCATCCACCACCTCGATCACCTCGTGGGTGATGACTTGTTCCTCTGTGGCCTGCTCCAGAACCGTCTCCGCCTCGGTGACGATCTCAGTCCAAGTTACGGTCTCATATTCCTCCCAAACGTGAGAACCAAAATCGTCCCGCAGGTACTTTCCGCGCCACTGGTCGTTGTCGGTATCTCCCACAACCGAGGGGGTGGCAGAGACGACGCCGAAAGGATCTTCCCCCTGCTGGGCCGGGCGGATCTTGTTGCCGACCAGGACCACGGAAAGCCCCCGCCGATCCTCGCCAGCCGGGTTCCCGTCCAGCCACTCAAAGAATTCGGCATAGTCCGCGCCAGTGGTTCCCCAGGTGCCATCCGTGGTATTGGTGCCATCGCCGCGCATCAGCGTGACGTTGTCCGCGCCACCGCTGGCCTGACAAACGAGGAAGTAGAAATCGGACGATGCCGCCCGCGTTACCTCAGCGCGCATAACGTTTGAACTATAGGCGGCATTCGTCATGCTTGCCCGAAAGCCGATATCCCATTGGCCTGCGTTCGCGGCATGAACCATTGCCGTGGGGCTGGCCACCCCGACACCAACCTTTCCGAGGCTATCGACGACCACCCGATCAGCACCAAGTGTGCGCAGCTTCATTTCGCTGTGGTTGCAAATAATGGAATCGTATGAAGCGCCTGCGTTGTCAGCGGGGACGCGGAGAACCATTCTTGGAGATCCACCGCTATTGGACGCAAGAAATAGCCCACCTTTCCATTGGCCGCCTGTCGAGCCGATCTGAATGCCGCCGGATTGACTATGGGAATAGGCGACTGGTCGGATATCGATGTAGTGGTCTGGATCGGTCGTCCCCATACCCATTCTACCAGCATTGGAGAGGGTCATCCTGACGGCATCATTTGTGACAGCCTGCAACCCTACGGCACTGGAATGGCCGAACGATTTCAGGCCGCACGACTGGCTCCCATCCGTCCGCTGATGCTTCAAGAGCCAGCCGTCAGCGTTGCGCCGGATGTTGAGAAAATCTGCAAGGGTGAGGCTGCCCTCCAGCCCCGCAGCGGTGCCAATGCCCACGGCGCCGTTGGCAAGAAGAAGGCCCAGCACGCCCCCGGCCTGGAGGCCGATCTGGTTTTCACCGACCAGCTTAACCCCTGTGTCGCGATCCGTGTTGAAGGCAGCGAGAGAGGTGCCGAAATACCCGCCCGCCAGCAGGTCCTTGGCGGCCTGAAAATCACTCAGCAGCGCCTGGGCTGATGCCCCGAGAGCGTGAGCCATCGCCATCGTCGGAATGGCTGCATAGAACTGATCGGTTGCCGTAGCCCCCCGATAGTTCTGCGCCAGCGTGATCTGCGTTGCGCTATCCACGGTCAAGATCTCGTAGAGGCTGAAATCTGCCCCCATGAACACCCAGCCCGATTGAAGGCCCGAAAACCAATTCGTGCCGGTTCCGGTCACGATGGGTGACCCTTGTGTATAGTCGACTGTTCCTGTCTTTTCCCAGGCCATTCCCCAGCCCTCCTATCGTTTGAACTGCGTTGCGTAGATTGAAATGTCCCGCACCAGCGGCGCGGTTTCGCCAGGGTCCAGGCTGCCGACCCTGGCCACATTCACCCGGTATTTCGTGTTGCCACCGGCGGTGTTGGCGTCTTCGATGGTCAAGGCCTCCAACCGGCCAAACTCACCACCAAAGCCCAATGTGAAGGACCGCAGCACGGTTTCAGAGCCGCTGCCGATTTGGCGCGTGATCTGCACCTGAAGGCGCGATGATGCAGCGATCCCGGTATGATGAAAGCTAACGTCAACCTTCGTCGGAAACCCCGCGTGACGGGCAAACGTCAGCTTGCAAGCCTGGGAAAAGCTGCCCCCAGGTGACACCGGCCCCGCCTCAAACTGGTGCCCCGGAACCGTGACCGCCTGACCGGCCAAATGGAGGGTGTCGATGGAGGCGTCCTCAATTTCCGCCGCACCTATAATGGCGCGCTCCAGCATGGCGCGGGTGATGAAAGCATTTCTGATCGCAGCGCGTCGCAGGTAGACGCCCGCCGGAACCGTCACGCCATCCACCACGAAATCGCTAGTGTAGACGATGAAGGGGGATCGGCTATGCGCGCCATCTGGCGAAACGATCCGAAAAATATCAGAGACGAAACCGATCTGACCAACCGGCACGTTGTTATCATCCAGATCAACGCGAGCTACCATGCCAGCCACGTGTCCGTTGACATTCAGCCGCCAGGCCTTCTCGGCCATGATGCCATCTACCGTTTGGCTCACCTCTTCCACCTCGGACCGGTTCTCTCCTACCTCGGTGGCCAACTGAACGCGTGCGGCGGTCTCAGCTTTAATATCGTCGCCCTGTTGAACCACCTGCGCATCCACCTGGTGGATCGCAGTGGCCAGAGCGGTGGTGCCGGTGACGGGGTCGTCAATCTCGGCCCGGAGGGCGTTCAACTCCTGGCTATGGACAGACAGAGTATTCTCATTACCTGTCACCCGTGCGGTGATCTGTTGTTGCGCCTGTGCCTGCCCGGCGAGGCCGGTCTCGGCATTGGCCAGCCGCGTGTTCAGATCCAGGGCGTATTGACTGACTGCCAGAATATCAGCCTCATTTGCGGTCACACGGGTGATCACCCCTTGGAGCGCATCCGCCGTGGTCGAGATCTCGCCTTCCACGGCTTCAACGTCCAACTGCATCTGATGCACAGCGCGGGCGATGCCGGATGCGCTGTTAGCCGCGACCCTGTTGATCTCGGTAATGGCGCCCGCCTGCGCGGCGGTGGTGGCCTGCAGCGTTGTGATCTCGGAGACACGCGCGCTGTTTTGATCCGCGCGTACCCTTTGCTCTTCCTTCAGCAGGGCCAGATTGCCTTCGATTTCGGCACCGAGGCGAGTTTCTGCAGCGGCGCGGGCCACGCGATCCGCATCCACCCGCGCCCGAATGTCCTGGGCCGCATAGGCAATATCGCGGCGCAAGGCCTCGCCTTGCTCATAGCCTGCGATCAGATCCGCCAAAGAGGCCATGTCTGCCATGGCCTGGGCATTGGCCAGATACCGGGTATCCGCCACAGATTGGCTGATGGACGGGCCATTCAAGCTGTTGAGAATGAACTCTGCGGATTGCTGACGGGCCTCCAGGGTGTTGTATTCGTCCCGCGTCACCCCTAACGCCAAAGTAGCCTTTGCCGCGTTGATCTCGGTCCAGGCGCTTAAAAGGCTGGCAGAAAGGCCATCCACGATGGTTTGATCCGATTTCAGATCGATCCGTGCATTTGCTGCATTCAGATCCACCACTACACGGTTGACGATCAACTGCAGGTCATTGAGCAGCGGGATCTGGGTCGGATCCGTTACGGCATAGCTGATTTGCTGGTTGACCCAGGCCCGGGTGGCAGACTGCGTTAGCGAGGCCTCCGCCGCCGAGACGCGCAGCTCTACCTCGCTGATCTGCCGGGCGCTTTCCTCTACACCGTAGACCCGCACACTACCGGTTTCAGGATCCACGGTAATCCCGGCATCGGCCAGGCGGCTCTCTACATCAGAAAGGCGCGTATAGGCCCAAAGGATGTTGTCCCCGATGATCGCCAGTGCCTCGGCCGAGGAGCGCTGCTGGACCGCCTCCAGCTCCAGTTGGCGGTCCACGCGCTGGATTTCGCTTTCCAGCGGCGCGATGCGGTTTTCTTCAATCGCGGCAAGCAGGGTGCCCGTGACGGTGGCGGATTGGACGCCAATGGCCTCCCATAGTTCTTCAGATATCTCGCCCGATGAAATCCGCACGTCCGGCGTGGTGACCGGAAGCCAGACCGACCATTCGACGCCACGGCGGCGGCTAAGGGGCTTAGCACGTACCTGGTAGTCGGTGGCGGGGATCAGCGGGCCAAAGGTGAATTCGCCGCTCGACAGATCGGCGGTGCTGGCACTGGCCTTCTCACTTTGGCCACTGGCCTTGACCTGAAACACCAACCCTTCGGCGATGTCCTCAAGGCTTGCATCCCAGACAAAACGCACACCCGCGCCACGGATGTTCCCGGCGTTGTCCCGATAAGAGGCCCCATAGGCGGCGAGGCCCGAAACGCTCACATTGGCAGGCGTGACCGGGCCGGTGACAGTGGGAACGTCTGGCAGCTCGAGGGCAAGATCCGGGTCAAAATCCGTGGGGTCACTTTCCCGCAAAGAGACCGAGACATTCAGGGTCAGGAGGTCATAGGCAACCTCGGTGATGCGGAAGGACTTGGAGGCGTAGCCATAGTCCGCGAGGGTCAAGTTCAGGGCGCGAAGCGGGCGCAGGCCAAAGTATTCACCGGGCAGGGGGAGGCGATGAGACCGAAACCGGCGGTTTTCCTTCAGGAGGGCGTGGCCCAATTGGCGCCCTTGGGCCGAGTTGAAGACCATCGGAAGCTTCAGCTCGAACAGCCGTTGTGTCCCGTCCTCTGCAATCAAGTCGTCCATGACGATGGTTTCCAGGGTGGTCGAGTTCCACAAGGCGCCAGGTGATGGGTGGGAGATCGTGACAGCGTTAAAGGTGCCTTCCAGGCCGGGGAAGGGATCGTGCTGCCAGCTTTCCGAAACCAGGAGGTCGTCGTCGGTGATTTCGGCGTCGGCCCCGATTGGCCCGCCTACCAGGGGATACCAATAGCCGCCGAGTTCGACCACTTCGGCGTTTGCGGCCGAGAACAACTCGTCCAGGAAATCCGCCGGGGGTTCCTGAAACCGGACCTCAAACCCGGCGCGGAAGCGAGGCCGATTGTTCGGGCCAGTGACGACGTCGCAGGCGTCCATTGCCGCGACCCATTCGGCAAAGGGCAGATCCTCGGCGGGGAAGTCGCCGCCCCAAATGCTGCCGCAGGGCAGGGTAATCCCGCGCAGCACATTGTAGGCAATGACCATGGGATTGTCGGTCGGCTCCCAGGTGCTTTTGTCGGCCCAGCGGTGAGTGCCAGCGCCGCCAGCGGTGCTGTCTTTGCGCAGGTCATAGAAGGCGGGGCCATCCAATTCGAAACGATACTCAGGGCGCCCCTGGGGGAATACACGGTCGCGCCGGTAGAAGGTCAGAACGGCATAGTTCAGCCCGGTCAGAATGTGGTCGCCGGTCCAGGGACGTTCTTCATCGTCACCATAGTGTTCTACCAGCTTGGCGTCGGCTTCGGTCTGGCTGCCGTCATAGTAGCGGATCCAGGCGCGGTTCGTTACGCCCTCGGATTTGGTGAGGATCGGATAGCCCAGGCCGTCTTCCCATTCGCCCAGCTCAGAGTATTCGCCGTCAATGATGAGCCTACGGAGGGAGGCACCGGGAAGGTCCCCGAGTTCGACAACATGGGTCAGGTAGACATTCGCGCCGCCGTGGCTGTTGTGGTAGTTCAGATGGCCGGCCGTTGCATAGCGGCCCAGAACGGTTCCTTGCGGGTCGGTTCCGCCGGTGGTGGTGTGGCTCGTCTGTATGCCCGGCTCGCGCTGTTTGCGCTGCTGGTACTTCTTGAGCGCCATGGAGAGCGCCGTGGACACGAGGAACCGAATTGCCGCCGCTTTCAGGGCTGCAACTGTAATCGTCGCTTTGAAGGCGGTCCCGACGGCGGCCAGAACCGCCGTGACGGGATCGGCGGAGGCCGGGCTTGCGAAGACCAGGACAGCTAGGACGGCAAGGCCGAGGATATGCAGGGTGCGCCCGATCATGGGCGGAACACCCGGGTAGCCCGGCCCAGATGCACATAGTCGAGCCCGTCCAGGGTCATGACGTGGATTTGCGGCCCGCCCACGATGCCCAGGGCAATCTCTCCGCCCTCATCGATGGCGGCAATATCGCCCGGCTGCGCCTGCTCCCATCCGTCGATCTCTTGCAGATGCCGGGCGGCAAGGGCAGCGAGGTCTGGGAGGCCCTGCGCCTTCAGCTTGGCCTTGCCTTCGTCCAGTGTGCGATAGGCACCGGCCCAATCTGTCGCCAGGTCTTGGCCGGTGCAGCGGGTGACCCAACCGGCGGCAAACAGTGCACAATCAAGGGTGCCAGGGCGGAACCCGCGCCGACTCTGGCGGATCTCTGTCAGGTAGGCAAAAAGGAGTTCGACACGTGCAGTCATCAGCCGGTCCCCCAGGGCACAGTCCAGGACCCGGCGACGTCGCTATACTCGCGGCCCCGATCCTTTGCGTTGCGGCGCTGCAATTCGGCGTTGGACCTTTTCAGGGGCAAGCCAAAGGTCAGCTTGCGCGCGCCCGAGACAAGGACCAGCTCCGTTCGGCTGGTGCCGCCCTTTCTGCCAATCTCTTCCGGGGCCTGGTTTAAATAGCCTTTAAACACCCGTTTTGGCGCTCCCATTGGCAATCCCGTGTCAATGTCCAGCGGAACGGAATGGATCTGTACGGCGGCGAGGCGTGGTTTGTACTGCTGCAGGAGTATTTTCACCTCATCGGTGAAGGGGGGCACGGTCACCCTGTAGTGACGGACCTGAAAACCCGGTCGGGCAACAATCGGCGGAACGTCGATCACGTTGCCCGCGCCGTAGTAGGTGCGGATCTCGCCCCCGATCAGAAACTCCTGGTGATCGTCCCCGCTCCAAAAGCCAAGGGTTTCCGGCGCCCCGGTTTGGCGGTTCTTCGCCTGAAACCACAGCAGGACCTTGGCGTTGGTCCCGCGCCGTTCTGAAAGCTGGGCTTGTGCGACTGCGTCAAAAACGGGCATCAGCTCACCTCAATGTCTGGATCCAGTTGAAAGACCCGCCTTCGCTGATCGCGGCCCGGCTGGCTCCGTAGTCAGCTTCCGATAGGCGAGCTTTCAAGACCGGGGTGCCAAGGGTCACAAAGGTGCCAACGATCGCGCCAGGGCGCAGGAACGGCGTAACCTCGATGTTGCGGGCCGTGCCGCCCAAACTTGCGGTGTCCCCGGTGACCACGCGGTGGTAGGCGTAGCGCTTCGGGTTTGAGCCGTATTGAAACCCGAGCAGATCCCCGCGCTGCAGGACGTATCCGGCTGGCAGACCCGACAGATCCAATTCTCGATTGTTGGCGGCCACATCAGCGATGACCGGGGTTGCCGCTCCCAAGAGTGTCTTGTCGGGGTCGGCAATCGGGCCGCGCATCCGCACGTCCCAAAGAAGGAAGGACGCACCCGCTTCCTCCAGGAGAGAAAGGACAGCCTCGGTCGCGGCCCAAAACCTGTGGTGGTCCTTGTCCAGGACGACCTTGCCATGCCAGAGCCGCGCACCGCGATTGTGTGCGATGAATTCGCCGCCTCCGGTTTCTGAGGTCGTGACGGCTCGCCCCGGTCGCGCGATCACGTTCTTGACGGGCAACGTGTCAAAGAAATCAGCGAGAGAAAGGGGGTACTGCAGGGGCATCAGCCGCGCCTCCATGGGTCGTTCAACTGGCG
This sequence comes from Phaeobacter sp. PT47_59, assembly GCF_028890025.1. Classification (NCBI taxonomy): domain Bacteria; kingdom Pseudomonadati; phylum Pseudomonadota; class Alphaproteobacteria; order Rhodobacterales; family Roseobacteraceae; genus Phaeobacter; species Phaeobacter sp. PT47_59. Next base: position 31,105 of record NZ_JARCJL010000021.1, on the reverse strand, counting down.
GTCAATAGTGTCTGGCGCCACGGTGCGGTCATAGTGGTCGATGGTTTCGACCGAGACGCGCCCTGCGGTCTCCTCGACGTAGGCCTCAAACAGAGGGCTCGGGGCGATCCGCACCAGGGCTAAGGGCTGGTCCTGGGCGCTTCCGCTCGATGTCGGGGCGGATGTGGTTCCCCCGGCGGGAACAGTGCCGGATGCGAAACCGGGGATCTCGACACCGTCGTTCATGGCCTGCAGCAGGGGGCGGTATTTGCGGGTTGCCTTGGCGGTGATGACACTTTCGCCAGGTGACAGCCAGGCGGGCACCTTGTCGTCCCGGTTGCCGCCATCGCCGTAGACCATCATCCCGACGGTTCCATCTGCGAAGCCAAATAGACCCGAAACGAACTGGCCCAGGAGGCTGGTTTTTCCATCGCTACCGCCAAAGAGACCGCCTCCGGTCCCGAGGATCTTGGCGAAAGGCCCATCGCCGAACAGAACCGCCTGGGCTGCGGCCCGGATGATCGCCTCCCTGACGCGATCCCAGGCGTCGGCGGCTGCATCGCCGCTGGACATTAGAGCGACGCCCAGGTCTTGCCCTGTGGCCTTCAGCCAATCGGCTGCTTCCTTGGTCTGTTGCAGGGCCTTTTCTTCTTCCAGCCGTTCACGGACCAGCGCTTCAACCGCCTCGCGTTCGGCGTCGGTCGCGCCTTTCAAGGCTTCCCGATGCCGGATCATCTCCTGCATGACGGGGTCGGTTTCCCTCAGGATATCTAGGCGGCGGCGCTCTGCAGCTATCAGCCGCTCAATGGCCTTGCGTTCCTGCTCGAACTGGTTCGCGCCGCCACGACCACGAGAGCTGCGCGGGTTAGCGGGCAGGTTGACCCTTGGCAGATCCATATCCTGATAGACATAGTCCTGCTTTCCGGCGCCGGGGCTTTCGCCGCGTGGATCGTGGTAATCGGGGTTTGATCTGATGCGGCCCAGGATTTCATTTCCCCGAGCCGCCAGGAGGTTGGTTTTCAGCCGGTGGGCTTCATCGGCGGCAAGGGTAATGTTCCCCGCCATATCGGCTTCGGCAACGCCATTGGCTGCGTCCCAGGCGGCCATCAACTCGGTTTTCAGCGCCTCGGATATTTCCTGACCATCGACCTGCTGCTGATAGGCCCGCCGCTCCGCCTCCAGGCGCAGTTCCGCCGCCTCTACACTCCCCGCGCCATGGGCCTTGATTGCCTCCTGCAAGGCAGCTTCGGTCTGGAGCTGTGCAATTGTGTTGCGAGCAGCGGTTTCGATCTTCAGGCGCTCATTGAGGTAGGAACCGGCAGAGGTCTGCAGGCTTTTCCAGAGGTCTGTGCCCGTCGCCTTCAGCTCTAGCCAAGGCTCCTGGATGCGACCGCCGAACACCTCCAGGTCACGGATTAATGCGGTCAGCCCATCGTAGAACTCGCGCTGTTCTGAGTTCAGCCCCTCAAGGCCGCCTGCGGCGTCCAGGAGCTGGCTTCGCACGTCCAGGGCAGCGGCGTATTTGACCGCCATATCCTCGCTGCGGCTCAGCAGCTCCAGATTGCTGGCAAAGAGGTGCCCGGCTTCCCGGTTCGCGCGGCCGACCGAGCCGATCCCGAGAAAATCCTGTGCCATGGACATGGATGAGCGGCCATCCAATAGCCCAGCTTCCAGCACCAAATTGCGCAGGCTGTCGGTCGTCTTGTCGATTTCGTGGAAAGCATCGATCTTGGCCAGTGCGGCCATGTCTGCAAGGACCTGGCGCAGCACCGGGGAGGCGCTGCCAAACTCTTCAATCATGTCGGCAACGCCAAGACGCGCCTTTTGGGACTTCTTCTGGAATGCCTCGATGGCATCCCCCGTTGCTTCAATACGATCCTCCAGGGTTTCGGCAGCCTCGGCCGAGCCGAGCATCCACTGGATCGTTGCGGCCCCTGCAGCAAGCCCTCCGATTGTGATCAGGTTCAGCGGGCTGATCATGCGCAACAAGCCCTGGCGCAACATGTTCACCGCCCCGGCAGCCCCTACATCGCCAAAGGCCTGGGTGATTTGTGTGCCTTGCTGAATAGCGAGCTGCAGCGGGTTCTGCCCGGCGGCAAGCATGACGCCAATGTCATTGAACTGCGCAGTGATATTGCCGATTTGACCGGCTGCGACTTGATGGGTGCGGCCTACCCGAACGGCGCGGTTTGCCAATCCGTCTTGAGATGCGTCCAGAGCGCGGGTTCGCGATGCCGCTGCATCGGCGGCCGTGCCGAGCTGCTTGATCTTTCTGGCAGCCTTTTCCTCCTCGAAACTGAGAACCGTGGCCGATTTCGCCGTCGCGTCCTTAGTGCCCTTCAGCTCCACCAGATCCTGCTTGGCCTGGGAGGCATCCAAAAGGACCTTTCCTGAGACAACAAAGGGCATGGTCAGGTTCCGCTACTCTCGGCAATCACGCCGCTTTCGATCATCTGGACCTTGGCAAAGAGGTCCGGGGGCATATCTGTGCCGCTGAGTTCCCAGCCCGCCCGCGCGCGGCTGTAGTCCAGGCCGGTGATGCGGGTGCGGCCGTTTGCCAGGGCGATGTGGTTGAACTGTGTGACGGCTTCCAGGAAGGCCTCCACGGCCGCCACGTTGTGCCGCCAGACCCCGCCCATCTCCTGTTGCCCAGGCCGTGCTGCGTTCATCAGCTCCCTGGGGATGCCGAGCGAGGCGGCGTCCTCGTCTTCTGTGCGCCGGGCGGATGGGGCAGAGAACAGTTTGCCCCGCGCCCATGCCCGCCCGGCCCAGATCAGTTTCCCGGCAACAGCCCATTCATGCCGAGGTGATAGGCACTCATGAGGGCGATCCGGGCATAGGGACGGGCGATCACCGCCTCGCGGATCTCCTCGCTGTAGGGGATCGACTTGCCATCCTCGTCAGACAGATCATCCATCGACAGGATGGCACGGCGCAGGAAATCCTTGGTGCCCTCCACATCAGCCATTGCCAGGGCTTCGGTTGCGTCATCATCCAGGGCGTTGAAGGTGGCCTTGAAGGTCTGTTCCTCGATGCCATCGCCCTTCGGAACCTGAACCGGGACCGGGCGGGTGAAGGTGGGGTTTTCAAGCACATTGAACATGGAAAGGTCCTTCGGATCAGGTGAGGGTCAGCGACCACTGGCTGTTTTCGGTGGCGGCGCGGGGCACCAGGCGCAAAGGCCATTCCGTGACCCCTTGGGACTGGCCGAGACTGGGGCGCTGCATTTGCGCGGTGGGCAGGCTGAGGGTGGCGATTTTTCCGCCTTCGGTGCCATGGGTCAGAACCACGGGAACCTTCGCCATCTCCGATGCCATCTGGAACGGGTTGAAGTTGGCAAGATCCTGGGCTTCGACGGTGGTTTCAAAGAGTTCCGACTTGTCGGTGATCAGGACGCGCTCGGCCCCCACAAGGAAACGGGGCTCGACCTTGTTCCCGAGGGCCAGCTTGGCGGTTTTCATGGCCAGGCTGGTGCCACCGATGGTGAACACCGGGGTGTTGTTGTGGCTGACCAGCAGGGGTTCGGTCCAGGACGCCAGATCCACAGTGGGCGGGGCTGTATCCGTGGGAAGGGTGAACAGCCCGGTCAGATCGAACTTGATCTTGGGCGTCTGCTGGGCATCGAGCATGAACTCGGCGGTGCCACGGGTGCCGAGCATGACATAACGGGTGCCGCCGATACTGATGTGGACGGTTCCGGCTTCCTGGCCTTGGACGATGGGGCTGTAGACCACGTTTGTGCCAGCGGTAATGGTCTCAGCCACAGCGCAGGCCCGCAGCAACGGTCCCCAAGCCGGGGCGGTGCCAGCGGTGCCGGAAGCGCTCAGATCCACGGTCAGCTCCAGCTTGGCATGGATATCCGTCGGGATGGTGCCATTTGCGCCCATGCCGGGCTGTTCCAGATCGCGCTCCTGGTCCTGGCCTTCCATCGGCTTGAAGGTCACATCATAGCCAAGGATCGCATTGGCGGCTCCTGTCGGGGCGGCATCGGTGCCGTAGGTGCCTTCCAGCTTGAAGAGGATGCGCTTGTCGCGCCAGTAGATCGGGGCGGCCATTTACGCCTCCTTGCCTTTGCGGGACGGTTTGGTGGTTTTGGGCGCAGCGGCCGGTTTGGGATCGGCTGCGGGTTTTTCAACCTGCTCGAGGCCGCCATCGGGTTTCCGGATGAAGCTGCCGCCGGTTTGGGGCAGGGGTTCGGTACTCATTGCGTTACCCTCAGTTCGGTGTTGATGGAAAAGACCAGCTCGTAGAGAAGCCGCCCTTTGGTGATTGACAGAAGGCGCCCCCGGTCCACCTGGAACACGCCGATGCCTGGCTGCGGCGCCCAGCCCGCAAGCGCCCCGGCCACGTCGGTGATCAAGGGGTCGATCCGATCCAGAGCCTTGCGCCCGGTCTTGTCGGTGCTGCGGGCGATCAGCAGGACGGAGTAACCGCGCCCCAGTACCTGGGTGAACACCCCGGTGCCGTCATTGGGCTTGCCGCCCTTGATGCCCGCCGGGGCAACTGTGGCGGTCGCCTGTTCCGGCAAGCGGTTGGCGCGCATCATTTCGACCAGATCGGCAATGGGTTCGACGCGGCGATCCAGATCCGGCACCTGATCGTTCAACCTGGCGACAATCGCATCGAGCATCAGATCAAGCCCTTCATGTTGGCTGCGGTCAGCGGGCGTTCCCGATCCGTCACGCGAACGCCGTTGCCGGGTTTGGTCGCGGGTTCAACGCCCTGAATGGGCAGGCGGATCTTTCCGTCCGAGATTTTGCCCAGCGTGGAGAGCGCGTCCTTGTACTCGTCCTTGATCTTTTCCTCGGGCGAATAGCGGTGCAGCCTGTAGATCGCGATGGCTTCCGCCACTTCTTCGATGAGCGGCGGTGTCTCTGACAGGGGCAGGGTGTAGCGCCCCTGAAGGTGCCCATCGATCAGGGCGGCTGCCCCGCCGATGGCATCGGTGACCGTCGCGGCATCGATCAGCCCGGTCGGCACTTCGGCGCGGTCGGTCAACTCGACCAGCAGGCTTTCGCCATAGCGGGCAATCAGCTTGTCCTGAGTGGTATAGGCCATTGCGCCCTCGGAATTCTGGATGGGTGGGGCGGCGCGCGGGGCGCCGCCCCAAGGATCAGAGGATGGAGACGATCAGCTCCGGGTCATCCTCCAGGGCCGCCAGCTCGGCGTCGGTAAGGTCGGCGCGCTTGATGCGGGTCTTTTCGCGGGTGAACTTCTGCCCGATCCGCCAGCGTCCCCGCTCCGGCCCCTGGACAACCACCACGCCTTCCGGCTCGGCAGGGGCCTTGCCCTGGTCTTCCTGGCCGCCCTGATCGTCGCTGTTCCCGGCAGCCGGGGTAGTGTCCTGAACGGCCGGGGTGGTTCCGGACTGTCCTGTCTCGGGATCCCTGCCACTTTCCCCGCCGCCCGCCGTTTTTGCTGCGGCCTCGGCCTCTTCGATCAGGGCCTTCAGCTTGTCGGTGGGCATGTTCTTGGCAGGGGACAGCTCCAGCTCGGCCGCGCGGGCAAAGAGGTCTTTGCGTTCCTTGCTCATCTGTTCAGCTCCTTATGCCAGCCAGGGAACCATCAGCACCTCGGCGGTGCCTTTCCACTCGTTGTCTGAGCCATTGATCTGCTCATTCTTCATGAGCCGGTTGGCTGCGCCCTCGTTGGAGGGGCCGACGACAAGCAGGTTCGGGATGATGCCCAGCGGGCGGCCGTGGTCGCCTTTCATACCGGTCAGGCTGATCCGGGCGGCCTCGTAGTTGGCGGCGTCCAGCGTCTGCTTGGAGCCATGCGCCATCTGCCAGTAGCCGAAGCCGACATTCGAGCGCCCATCGACCCCATAGATGAACTTCTTGTTATTGAAGACATTGGGATCCTGCGGATTGTCCAGGGCCACAAAGTTCGGCTTCTCCCGCTCCTGGAACAGGATCGGTTTCAGCGCGCGGCTGGTGTCCAGGAGGAACCACGGGGCACCGCCGCCGCCGCTGGTGTTGGAAACGGTGGTTTCATTGCCGTTTTCATCCAGGACAGGGTGATCGGTGTCGAAGAAGTTCTGCCCGTCATAGCAGGGCGAGGTGAAGCCGTTCTTCAGGAGACCAAAGACCAGCTGATCCGGGTGCGCCTTGGTGGAGCGGCCCATCTCTTCGAACATCGGAGCATAGACGCCGATCTTGTCATCCTTGATGGCGTTCTTGTCGACGCCGATGGTCAGCTCGTAGTCCTTGTTCTTGATGGTGTAGCCGTGCTCGGTGATGCCATGGACATGGCGTTCGCCGACCCATTCCCGCATGTTCGGCATCTGGCCGAGCCAGCCGTAGGTTTCTTCCCCGGTGGTCGAGGGCACCACGGTGGCGATGCGCTCGTACTGCGAGGCCGCCTGGCCCAGGCCGCGGTTGAAATGCGCTTTGAAGCCCTTGCGGACGGCTTCCAGGGTGCTTGCGTTGATGTGCATTGCGGCCTCCTTAGCCTGCGTTGGTCAGCGCTTCATCGAAGCGGACCCAGACGCCCTGGGCGTCAACATTTTCGATGAACCCTGCGCGGGAGCGGGTGCCTGTGCCGTCGGTCTTGGCAACCGTCTGGTCATCCACCACGAAAGCCATCTGGCCGATGTCGGCCATGGTGACTTCATCGGCACCGGCGCTGTTGGCGAAGCGGAAGGTGCCGGGATCATAGAGGACGTCCAGGCTTCCATCGGCCCCAAGGCGGTTGTCCACATGAACATGCGCCCGACCCACAGCCACCAGGTTAAGGGCGGTCTGCCCCTTGGTCAGGTAGCCGGTCGCGGTGCGCATGACGATGGCACCGGCGAAGATCTGGACGGCGGCTGCGGCTTTGCCGACCTTGTTGTCGCCGATGGCTTGCGGCGTGTTGCGGTCACTTGTCAGGGCGGTCATCAGCTTTCCCCGTCAGCTTTGGCGAAGTCTTCAGCGTTCAGGCCCAACTGGGTTGCGACGCTGTTTTCTTCTGCGTTGAGAGAAACCTCCCCCTCTTTGGGCGGGGGCGGCAGGATGGTGGTTTCGGTGCGATCAAGCTTGGGCAGGCCGTTGATGATCGCCTCGGTGCGCGCGGGATCCGCCTGGTGCATCTCGATGTAGTGATCACGGCTCGGCTGCACGCCGACGCGCCGGTCTGCAATCGCCTGATCCACGAAGGTTTCGGCAGCGGACTTTTTCTTGCCCTCCTGCATCGCGTTCACGGTGGCCGACAGGCTGCTGACGGTGGACTGAAGCGCGACGATGGTGGCGTCCTTGCTCTCGTCCGATCCGGCGGTTTTCGCCGCCGCCAGAATATCGTCGGGCTTGGCACCTTCGGCACACCCCAAGGCCACGCCGATTTCTCCCATCTGCGATTGCAGTTCATCGGTGTTGTTGGAAAGGCGCGCATTCAGCTCGGTTTTGATGTCGCCCTCGCTGGCGTCGGGCTTGAGGCCCAGTAGCTTGGCGACGAGTTCCTGAAACTCCATGGTTTCGGTCTCCTGGTGGTGAAGCGCAGCCATGCCGCGCAGGTTTGGCCGGTTGACCAGCGAAGCCCTCGGGATGGCCAGGATTTCCCGGCCCTTGGATTTTTGGAGGGTGATCACGGGAGAAATCCCGTTGTAGGCGCGGTCAGCCAGCAGCTCGCGGCCTTTCCTGGTCCATTCGACCCGGCCATAGATACCGTCTTCACGCGCCTGCATTGCGACGATCCAGCCGCGCGCCGGGGCAGGAAGCCCCTTGGGCGCGGCAAGATCCAGTGCATGGTTTTCGTCAATCGGCAGCTTCTCTGCATGGGCAAAGCTGGCGTCGATGACTTTTTGAGCGTTGCTTACATTGTACGGCCCCCGGCTGTCGTTGGTATGCACCACGCCAGCCGCCGACGGCAGAAGCTGCACCCAGTCGGGCACGTCACCGTCGGATACCGTCGGGATCTCGGATTGCAGCGCTATTGTGGTGGTTTCAAGATCATTTCCCATGCCCGCCAATCTGGCAGTGCAGGAACCCGAATTCCTCCCACACCTATGTGCGGGTCAATGAGACAGGGGAAAGGGGAGGGGCTGGTGACAGGTTGAACGCGACAGTGGCGTCGGTCAACCCCGACCATCAGCAGCGGCCTGCAACCACTCTTCAAGATCCAGGACCATGTTGTCCTGGTCGTCATCAGAAATGCCAATGTATTCGCGTTCCGGGATATCGCCCCAGGGGATTGAAGACCCGTTTGAGGCAGTGCCAAAAGCACCCTTGGCGGCACCGAATTGCATCACAGCCGCCTGGATCGCATTGGAGCCATATTCCAACCCGTCCTTGTCTGCCTCATAGAACAGGGTGGCGCGCATGTTGCCTGACTGGTTCAGGGGGGCACCATAGGACAGACCGAGCCGGGCGTATCGATCAAGGGTGGCCTGCGAGCGCGGTGCAAAGGGGGCGCCATCGGGGGTCTCTCCCTTCAGCATCCGTTCCTGGGTGGCGTTGACCAGGTATTCCCCCAGATCCGCCATCGCTTCCGATGGATCGTCCAGGGCTTCGCGCATGGCTGCCAACATGGGATCAAGCGTGTCGGTGTTGAAAATACGTCCGGTCATGGCTATATTCTCCTTGCTTTCGTAGGGGGCATCAGACCGCCAGGCTCATAACCTGGAACCGTGTTCGGGCGTTCAGGTCGGGGACCCTTCGGAAGCTCTCCTTGCCCACATTGTTTGAACCGCAAGCATCCGCCGCTTCTTGCCCCGTACCTCCAGGGCGACCGAGTATGTGACCTGCCCGATCCTCCGGGAAAACCTCAGCACCGGCAGCCCGACGCGGGATTGACCCGCCTCCTCGATGAGGTCGGGTCGATCCAGAATGGTTGGAAGCAGCGCGTAGGTTTCCGCGCTGATCGGCACCTGTCCGCGCAGGGCTTCCGATGTGCTGCCGTGACTTGCCAGGATGTGACGGACTGCGGGTTCGTCCAGGGTGAAATGGTAGTTTTCCAGGTCCAGCCCCAGAAGTTCGTTCACGCGCGCGCGGTGCACCTGGGGCAGGCGACCCATGGTTCGGACAGGTTGCACCTGGCGGCCTTCCTCCACGGCCTTTGCATAGCGCCGCAGATCCGTCATCAGGGATGGCAGTTTGCGGTATGAGCTGGAAAGGGCGTCCTGCTGGACCGCCGGGAAGTCATCCAGGAAGGCGCGGGCGATGGAATAGGGCCAGTTCACGGTCTTCTGTGCCATGACCTGCACCAGATCTGCGACCGACGAGCCGGGCGCATGGTCCCAGCCCTCATCGATCCCGGCGGGTGCCCCGGTTTCAGCCAGGGGGGCGTCCCACCCCTCGCGCAGCTTTACGCCCACCTTGCCGCCCCGGCGGATCGCCCCGGCGATGGAGCGGGCGCCTACCACATAGCAGTTGCAGCCAAAGCCGTTCGGCGGGAAGGCATAGGGCCAGAACTGGTGGTTCGAAGGCAGGATCAGCCCATCCCAGGATAGGTGCTGCAGCCGAGGTTCTGCAGATCCGCCGTGCCGGTAGACCCAGAAGGGGAAGTTGCCGCTGCGCAGCTGCGCCAGGCGCCCGGCCATGAAGCTGGTGCGCATGTTGGTGCGGTAGATGGTCCGCATCCTCCACGCCTGGCCTTTCTCGCTTCCTTCACCCGTCCAGCCCGTCCAGCCGTGGCGGGCGACAGCGGCGTGGAAGTCCTCTTTGAAGGCTTCAAAGCCGGTGCCTTCGGTGATGGCCCTATCCACGGCGGCCGCCAGATCCGCCAGGAGATCCGCTTTGACCGCCCCGGCGACTGCAAAACCCCGGTCATGCGCCGCGCCGGGCAGATCATCCCAGGCGCGCGTCGGCACCAGGTCACCAAGCCGCAGCCGGAACGCTGCCACCTGCTCGGTGAACGGCTGGCGAAAGATCCCGGCGATCTGATCAGTCACCGGCTTCCTCCTCGGTCACGGCCCGGCCTCCTGCGACCGCTGCGGCAATACCCTGGGCTATGACGTCTGCAAGCGCATCAGCGCGCAGCTCGGAATATGCACTCAGCAGGTTTTCGCGCAATTCATCCAGGCTCGAGGAGGCCGCCATCATGATCTCGATCTGCTGAAGGATCCCGCGCATTGCAGGGGCAGCTTCTTGCTCCATTCTGTCCGTGAGGGCGGAAACAGGCGAAGCCGCCTCAGAGGCCCCAGAAAGGGCCTCCTCGGCCTGTAGCGCGTCTTCCCCTTCGGAAACCCCGCCTCCCCCTTTTAAACCCCCTTTAAATTCGCTCTCAGAGCTGGTGCCGCCTTCTTCCGGGGGGAGCGCTTGCGAATGCGGCGGGGTTTCGGGCGTTTTGCCCAGGATCTTCTCTCCCTTCTGTGGCGCGGCGAGACCAAACTTGGAGCGCACCTCCTGTTCCGAGACTTCCAGCCCCCGATCCACCCACGGCGTGACGCCTTCGGTCCAGGCAACCAGGTCTTCCTCTTCAGGTCGGCCGATCTTCAGGCGCGGATAGATATCTTGCGGTCCGAAGTTCAGATCGATGAAGGCCCGCACCAGCTGCTGGTTGAGATGGCCGCGAAGCTGCACCGCGTCGGCGCGTTCGATATCCTCCTGGACTTCGCGGTGTTCCTTGCCTGATCCAAGCCCGCCCGTCTTGGCGTCCGTGGTCGCTGTCTGGCCGAGAACCGCTTTTGAGGTCTGCTCGTCCAACCAGACGGCGCGTTCCTTGTAGAGGTCGTTTGACGAGCTTGCGCTCTTGGCCTCGATGAACTCGATGGACATGCCCTCGGGAATGATCGCGGCGCAGTCGCCTGCGATATTCGCGACGGCGCCAAAGAGGGTGTCTTTCTCTGCTTCGGATGCGGCTGAGTTGTATTTGCCGACCCGTATCGGCTGGCCATAGGTCTGGGTGAAAATCGCCCAATCTCGTTGGGTGAATGCCTTGAACATCCAGGTCCAGGCCGCGACACGGGCCAACCCGCTGCGCAACGGTAAGCCCGATTTCGCCTTCATGGTGGCGAAGATGAACTTGAAGGCCGGAAGGTCTTCCTCCTGTCCGCCGCTGGTGAGCATGACCGGCGTTTGCAGATCCTCGCGTTTGAACCGGAACCACGTCGGATTACGCCATTCAAGACGTGCCGGGACGGTCATTCCGCCGGTATGCTCCCAGATGATTTCGGTAAAGGAGTAGCCCTTGCCGACCGCATCAAGAATGTCGAACAACTCGGTTTGCAGCTCGTCGCGGGTCAGCCAATCGCGCAGCACGTCTGCGTGCTTGCTATGGGCCGCAGTTGTGCCTTTCGTCTCCACGGTAATGTCGAGCTGGCTCACGGCGCGCTTCCTGGTGCCCAGAACGGCCAGGTAATGGGGATCCCGCTCTTCGATGATTTCTGCCAGCTCCAGATAGCTGACCGGATCACCTTGGTCTGCCTGGCGCAGAATTGTTGCCAGGCGCACCGGATCCAGCCCGTCGGCCGGGTAGCCTGAGACCGGCGACCGCACGGTTCCGAATTCCGCCTTGGCGATTTCCTGGGTCAACAGCTTGCGCTGAAACTTCCGACCATACTGATCCACAAGCTGGTAGCGTTCGGCCATTAAATCCCTCCTCGGATACGGGTGCCCAGCGGTCCAGCCCAGGGGCTGCGGGCGGCGTGGTCTGCGGCACGATTGCGGGCCAGTCTTTCGGCGCTGGTCATGGCCATGCCGGAAGCTTCCTGTGGCCTCTTCACGGCGCGGTAGTCGATTTCACCGAAAGGCTGATTGCTGGCGTAGAAGGCCAAGGCGCTGGCGATGGCGCTGTCGCCGTGACGGTTCAGCCCATCCGAACCTTTGATGCGGAAATCGTCAGGGACCTTGATGATGCCGCCCACGAACTGGAGCGATTGGTGGTCCTGCACCACGTCCACATGCGCAACCAGCACGATGGTCTTGTCCCCGAAAGCCTCGATGTAGGGGGGCATTTCGCGGGCGTACCATTCGCGGCTAAGGCTCACCTCAATGATCCGCTCGCCGCCATATCTCTGCGTGGCCTTTTCGGCCAGGTAGGCGCCGTTTCCTGTCTTGTCCAGGGCGCCCTTGACGAAGTTCGGAAGCCGGTCGCAGATGTAGTAGAGGATATCCCGCTGCTGATCGAAAGGGATATTGCGTAGCTCCACCAGAAGCTTGGTTTCGCGAACCAATGTCTCGGTGATTTCCTGAATGACAATGTCGGTCGCGTCGCCAGATCGGGCAAAGTCCTCGCCCATGACGTGCCTGCCGTTCTGGTTCAGCGTGTCCAGCACCGGCTTCAGGTGCTTTTCGCACCATTCCAACGCGGCCCTTTTGCGGAGATCATCGGGCTTGTTCTTGAATTCGTCTGGTTGCGCCCAGCGGTGAAACGGAATGCCCTGCCGGGTGCAGGCCTCGATCTGGACGCGGGTCAGGGCCGCGCCTTCCGACTCGGCCGGAATGGCATCCAGCTCCTGGGCCATAGCGGCAGTGCGCGAGCCATAGGAGCTGCGGATCTGCTTTTCCCAGGCATCCTGCGCTTCCTGGGACCATTTCTTGTCCTTTATCAAGCAGACCCGCTTGAACAAGCCGTTTTCAACCGCTTTGCTGAATGGGATGGGGTGGACCTTGAACCCATTCTTTCCGGCCTTTGCCTCCCGGATCAGCTCGTTGAAGGGGTTCAGAACACCGTTGTGGGTGGAAATCACCCGAACCTTGCCGCCCCAGATCAGAAGCGCGTTCACCGCGTCGATCACTTCGCGCACATCTCGGTGGAAGGCAGCCTCATCGATGACCACGACGCCCTGAAGGCCCCGGATGTTTGCGGGATTGGAGGACAGGGCTTCGACCCGAAACCCGCTGGCGCAGGTGATCCGATAGGCCGAAATATCCTTTGATGTGCCGTCTTCGCGCAGATCCTTGAAAACGTATTCTTCTATCTGTGCCAGCTCTCCGGCCACGACCTTCAGGAAATGGGAGACGTAGCTGATGAATTCCCGGCCCTTGTCCTTGGTGTCGCCGATGTAGAACACGTTGTCACCGCCGCCGGTGCGGCTGGTGGATGCGGTAATTGCGCAGTCCAGGGCCTCGGCAAATGTGATGCCCGTTCGGCGCCCTTTTTCAGCGATTTTAAGATCGCTCTTATCCTCGAGCCAGGCTGTCTGATGCGCCATCAGGATGCCGTCAGCCAGTGGATCAAGATCCCCAGGCAGGTCGGTGCCGAGTTTCAGCTCGTTCGGCAGGTTTTCCGCATCACGGGACAGGATCGGTTTTTTGGGTGCGAGGTTGGCTTCAGCCTGCGGTGTCACGTTTCACCCCCAGGATCATCTCGCGCAACTGCGCCGCCCGCTCGGCGCTTAGGCCAGCCTCGGCAACGGCGCTGTCCACCTGGTCGGCCATTTCCCTTTGGGCCTGGCGGCGAGCCTCGGCCGCGATGCGCTCGCGCTCGTCATCCTTCAGCTTTTCACGGATGCCGGAACTGGCCATGACGTCCTTCAGCATCTTGCCCAGGAAGCTCAGATCGCGCGGATCGATCTCGCCCGCGTCCTTGCCCATTTTGCTTTGCATCGACTTGAAAGCCAGGGTGGTGAGCATCTGGAACAGCACGTTGTGGCGCTGTGCCTCTTCCTCCAGACCGTTGTCCGTCAGCCAGCTTTCAGCCCATTGGCTGGCCTGCTCCTGGTATTTGACGAACTCCTGGTATTCCGAGCCGTATTCATGCACCGCCGACTTGCCGATCCGCAGCTCCAGCCCGGCGTCGGCCAGCTTGAAATTCAGGTCTTCGGCAAGCTGTTCATAGCCGCTGAACCCGCGTTCCTGCAGGGCCTCGTGCAGCCAGTCCCGGAACTCGGGCGGCATCAGGTTAATTTTGCGCGGCGGGGGCATAGTCAGGCCCTCGGGCTGGGGCGTTGGATCTCCGGGTGGGTTGAGCGGCCCCGTGCAATCTCCACGCCGTTCAGAGTTGCCGTCGCAACGACAAAATCGCCATTGACCTGCGTGGTGATGAAGCCGTTCTCCTTCAGCCACTGCAATTCGGTGATGACCTGCGAGCGGGTAGAGGCAACACCGACATGATCCAACACGTCGGTTAGGATCGAAGCGTTGGAGGTGTAGTCCGTGCAGGCCTCCAGATGGCGGAGAATAGCGAGACGGCGATGTTTGCGGACGGTATCTTCGTAGCTCATGGCGGTCCTACTTACTTAGAAGGGGATCTGTGTGGTGGGTTGTTCAGCAGGTGATCTTCGTGACGGGTCACGACGGTCTCCAGGCGCGCCATGATGTTCTGGTTTCCCTCCATCACCGCTTCCATGCGCTGCATGGTGCCGGCCACATTGGCGAGGGTCAGTTCGATCTGGTGCAGATCGTCTTTGCTGGGCAAAGACTGGACGGACTGCTCGACACGGGCGATGCGACCTTCCTGCCGGTCCATCCGGTCAGATCCTTCTTTGAACCGCTCATCCACGCGGGCAAACCGTGCTTCCACGTTGGAGCGGCGGGTCGCGATCCAGGCAAAGATCGTGGTGCAAAGCGAGACCAGCAAAGCCAGTCCCGCCAGAATGTTGCCCATGGTTACGGTCGGGTCGAAAGCCATTAACGCAGCTCGCCCCAGGTTTCGAAACAGGCTACAGCGTTTGCCCCAGCCTTCTGGGCGGCCAAACCGAGAACGATGGCGACGGTCAGCAGGGCGATCCTGATCATGCCGCACCCCCTTTCATCCCGGCGATGACGGCGTCCTTGTTCTTCGACCCAACAGAGCTGCCGAAATAGAAGTTCAGAACCTGTGTCAAACCGGCAGTGAGCGCACCGATCAGCAAAGCGAGGATTTGCTCGCTGGCGGCGGGCAAACCATAGGTGATCAGATAGGCGAGCACCGAGAAGTAGCCGATCAGGATTACGGCAGCCAGGAGACCGGGAACCCGGTCCTTGGTTGCGATCTGGCGGTTCCGGGCGCTGTCGCGGTCATTGGCCGCGACTTTCTCCAGTTCGATGCCCGCGTCGATCAGGTGGCGTTCCAGATCTGCGTCGGCCTCTTTCAGCTTCAGGAGGTCCTGCGGTGCAGCGCCCAGGATTGCGGCCTCGACCTCTTCTTCTGTCGCATCGGGGCGGTCCAGTAGTTTCGAGGCCAGGGCTTTGGTTGCAACGCCCGCCAACGGCCCCCCAAGGGCGGTGGCAATGGTCGGAGCGATGCCACCAAGGATATTCAGGATCTTGTCCTTGTTCTTCATGCCTCTGCCCTCCTAGAAGCTTGTTTCGGAAGTGATGATGGGGTCGGCGTAGCGCGCCACGATCCAGCCCGTGACGCCGCCGTACAAAACCTTGATCCAATTGCGACCGTTGACGGTGACGGAAGACAGCACGGGCAGCCGGGTTTCATCCGGGATCTGGGCAACGACATTGGGGTTGAAGCTGGGCCAGCGGCGCATATTGAGGGTGTCACCCGGTGTGCTGGTGATCACCATCTCGTCAATGGCTGACAGGACTTCCTGTTCTGCCAGGCCTTCTTCAGCGGGATCGGAGCGACCGAGGATCCGCGAACGGATATGGTCCAGGGGGAATAGCGGGTTCGTGTCAACCTTGCGGCCCGGCGAAACATACCAATGCGTGGTGATATCTCTGAGCGTGGACACATTCGCGAATAGTTTTTGCAGAAGCCCCAGCAGGGCTTCGAGCTGGGCCTCAGTGTATGGCATCCAGAGGCCGGATCCGTGTTCAGCAGTAGCAACTTCCGCTATGTTGTGAGTGCTGCGCGAGAAGGCCTCCCCGTACCAGGTACGTGCCCAGTCTTCCCCATCGGCGCGCATTCGGCCTGGGTTCACCAGTTCGATGCCGATGGCAAACCCATTGCACCATTTGCGACCGTGATATTCGGAGCGGCCCGCATGGTTTGCCTGGTGGTTGACCGGCACCTGCTGGACAACCTTGCCGTCGCGCTCGATCACAAAGTGAACCGAAACCTTCGCGTCGTTGTCTTTCAGGTAGCTGGCTGCGTTGCCTTCCTCAAGGCGACTGGCGGTGTCGTGCAGGACGACAATGTCGGGGGTGATTGCGGGGCCGATCCAACGCGCCTCCTGGAATTCAACCCCGGTGAGCTTCCCATTTTGAATACCCATTTTCGGCCCCTTTTAACCCCGTTTGAATAGGGATCAAAATGCCGGGCAGGGGGGAGCGGATACACCCGCACCTATGTGTGGGGCAGGGGCGTCAGACGCCTGGGAAGAGGGGGAGTTGGTTCGGTTCGGGTTTTCTCCGAACCCCAGGCTTCTTAAGCCAGCGCCGAACGCTGACGTCTGTTACGCCGAGCTTGAGGGCAATTTCCACAGTTGGCAAGCCCTGTGAATGATAGACAGCAGCTCGCCATTCTTTGGCGAGCGGAACCCGCCGTTGCAGGCGGCTACCGTTCTCCGCCAGCATTTTCGCTTTTGGAAGTCCAACAAGCTGAACGACCCGCGAGCGCGCGGACGGTTGATTGGCAATGTAAGCTTCCACCCCGCCGAAAGCGTCAAGGAAGCGCAGCGTGTCTTCCAGGCCCAAAGCCTCAATATAGGGCTCTACCTGGGCAGGCGGCTTGGGGTAGGCCAGCTCTTCCGGCATTAGCGTTTCCCCCGGCGGTGCTTGCGGCTGCCGCCCTTGTGCTTGCCGTTGGAGGGAATGACAGTGGTGACCACGCCGTCCTTGAGCCGGTAGGAAAACCCGCCGCTGATCACGCCATTTGCTCCGGGAAAATCCATCGCGAACTCGACCTTGCGGCGGATCTTGCGACGCAGGGCGGCGATATTCATCCCTTCCACCAGCTCCAGGTGACGGATCACGGCATTGTCGGATACAGAGACGCGGGGGGGCTTCATGGCTATTCCTCCAGCTCGATACCAGCACGGTGACACCACGCCTTCAGGGCGTTGATCACGTCGCTGATCTGGTCATGATCGCGCAGGGCATCCACGTCCACGAGGGTGGCGCCCCAGGTGGCGCTGAACCGGGATCGGATGAACTTGTTCAGGCCCTCGCGGCCTGGTTTCTCCAGCTCCCCGGCTTCGCCCAGGAGACGCCACAGCACGTGGATAAAGCGAACACCGCCGTGCTTTGAGGGCGGACGCATTTTCTTGCCGCCTGGGCGGGTGCCAGCTCCGGCCTGTTTCAGGTGGCTGACCACCTTTAGCAGGTCGGTTTCTCTCATGTCGGTCAGGGAAGCCTTGCCGGTCACCTGCATCTGCATGCCGTGGCGGGCATCGCGATCCAGGCCGAGTTCCCGGCACTGGGCAAAGATCTGGCGGCGTAGGGTCGTGGTCTGCTCGTCAGTGAGTTTCATCGCCGACACCTTCCACCAGGACCAGCGGGACAACGGGGTGTATGGCGGGCTGGGCCTCCATCCGGCGCATGGGTTTCTGCATCTCTTCCCGAACGAGGTCGGCAAATTCCTCTGCACCGATCTTTGCCAATGCGGCTTCCTTCTCAAGGACAGACAACCTTCCGCCCAAAATGATGCCATCGCGCAGGTTCTTGGTGACGTATGCGCTGAAGCAGCCTCTCAGCTCCTCGCGGATCTCATCCTTGGTCATTGCCATGGTGCGCTCCTTCTCAGTCGATATCTGCAGGATCGCTGTTGGGCATGATCCAGTGGATTTCGAAACCTGCGCGCTCCATCTCGTGGGCCTGGCCGATAGGGAGTTCGACGCTCCAGCGGCGGCCCTGGCTGTCCTTGAGGCAAAGCGAGGCCCCAACAGGGGGGGCGGTGAGGGCCGCGTGGCTGGCGGAAAGGGCGTAGTAGTCAAATACGGGTTCTTGTGTGGTGGGTTCCGACATGTCGGCTCCTTTGTGGTGCAGCGGGGTTTCTTTCGGGGTCAGACTGGTTTCAGATGGGGAAAAGTCAGCGTTCAGACTTTGGCCATATCCAAGGGAAGGCGTGTTTCGCGCTTGGCCGGGTCAGGTTCCTGCGGATCGACGCGATACCAGCGCACATAGGTGTTTGCCGTGTCCTTGATGATTGCCTTCTCAATGGCGTCCATTGCCTGGCGCCACAGCGGATGCTCGAACCTGTGTTCGCGCAGACCAAGAATGCCGTAGGTGTCAACGCGCCCTTTGCCGTTCAGTTTGAAGACCTTTCCGACGATCTCCTTCACAGTGTCGCGACTATCCTCCAGTTCCTCTTCCAGAAATTTCGAGATCAGCGCCTTTGCAGCCTCCAGTTCCGGCCCAAAAGTGACAGATTTGGCGACTTCACGGCGGATGGCAAACCGTCCGCAGATGCTACGAAGCGTGATATTGCCTTCGGCACCGCCGACCGTAACGCCGTGATCGTTCATCATCATTTCCGAGAAGGCGGCAATTTCCGAAAGCGTTTCGGCCTTCAGCCTGGCCAAGCCTTCGTTGCATTTCTCCGCTTCGGGGAAAAAGCGCATCACCAAGTCATGTGCTAACTGCTGACGTGGCTCCATGTCGTCATAGGCCACATAAGAACCGTCGGGGCGCTGAATGAGGTCCTCTTTCTTAGGGTGTTCAGTCATTGTTGAGTCCTTGTGTGAGTGGTGGCAAATGCGTGTCAGTTCTCATCAATTCGCTTCTTGAACTTCGGGCAGGCCCGGCAGGCCCGTTGCATCCGAACGCGGAAGGGGTTGGAGTGGGTCCAGGTCTCAGCGCGGCGGCGGTAGTCCAGGCAGGTGGCGCTGGGGATTTCCTTTTTCAGGGCGGGGCAGTGAATAGGCGCGTTCATGAAGACGTCGCGCACCAGCTGTTCGACCGTCGTCATGCTGCCGGGGTAGACATTTCGGATGGTCTGGCTGACAACGGTCCCGCTGACCTTCAGCTTTCCCGCCACCTGGTTCTGCGAAGACTGATCGCATTCCCGCACTAGGGTTTCGACCCAATCGGGAAGCTCCTCGCCCCAGGCATCCTTCGCCACAATCATTCGGTCGCTCATTACAGACGCCCTCCAGGTGCATAGACGATCTTGTCTTCGTTGCTGTCGATGACGACCGTCATGCTCCGTTTCTTGGGCGGCAGCGGCCCGGTGTTCTTTGTCAGCACCAAGGGGGTGTCGTTCTTCAGAACGCGGGTGCGCGCCGCTGTGCGCAGATATCCCGCGAGCCGGAGGGTCTTGCAGTAGTCCCGGATATACACCTGGGAAATGTCCGGGCGCGCCGGGGACAGGGCTGCAAAGAGATCGACGGGACGGAAACGGCGCTGCAGGCGGATCGCTGACCAGATTGCTCCCTCTTTGGTCTGCCTCTTGCCTTCAGCGTCTTTCCGGGCCTCCTCTTGCGTCTTGACGGTCAGGAAGGTCTTGCGCTGGCTGCGCCCCCAAACCCTGACTATTCCGGCTTGCTTCAGGCGGGCCAGGAACCGTGCTCTGATGGTCTCCGATGCGCAGATGGACGCCACATCATCAGAGGTGAAATAGGTCCGATCGGAGATGTATTTCCAGATGGCCTGTTCCTCGGGGCCGCGTGGTTCGGCGGTCGGTAGCTCGATGGCGGCTTCCGTCTGGTGCATCCGTGCCAGGAGCTTGCTCAGCCTCGCTTGCGCCCAAGCAGTGTCCAGCTCTTGGCCGTTAGCAGCGTCGACAATCTCTTTCGCTTCTTCTGCGCCCCAGGCGGTATAGAACTGCGCATGGCGGTCTTTCCCACATTCGGTGATGACGCCCTTTCGTTGCAGGGCGCGCAGGAAGTTCTGGCGGACCCAGTCGCTGGCCTCGCAATAGGTGGCAACCTCCTTCTGCGTGAACCGCAGCCGGGTCTGGATAAACTCCAGGATCTCTTGTTCGGCAGCGTTGCGGGGGGTGATCATTACCATTTCAACCCCCGACGCGGTGCAGGTGCATCCTGTTGGCGAAACTTGATGTCCCCCCAGTCCTGCAATGACATGCTGTTCAGGCCGAGCTTGCCCGCCTCGCTTTTTACCTGGGCCATATCCACGACCATGCGGCGGGCATTGCCCGTGTTGCGCTTGAGGATCTCGTTCAGGAGATCGTCGTGGATCTCGATGCCTTCCGCATAGACACCAGCCAGCAAAGTGGCGTCTTTCAGGGTCGCGGGCTGCGCGGCAACCCAGGACATGACCCGGCTGTCGATCAGTTCGTACCGCTTCAGTTTTTGGGGGAACTCCTCCATTCCGATCATGACAACCGGGGTGTCCGATCCATCGTGCAGGTCGCGGATCAGCTCGATTATTCCGCGCCGGAAGGCATAGTCGGCCTCGTCAACAATCAATGTGCGACCGTCCTTTGCCAGCCCTTCGCAGGCTTGCAAAACCATATCCGCGACGACCCGTTTGGGAGGTAGGCCGAGTTCCAGCAGGAGCCGCTCCAGGAACGTCTTCTTGGTCCAGTCACCCTGGAGCGACACGTGGATGACGTCGAATGTTGTGGCGCAGAAGATCGCCCCGAAGGTCTTGCCGTAGCCGGGGTATCCGAAGAACACACCCAGACCAGGCATCCCGAAGGGGCGCTTCTGCAGCTCTTTCACCAACGTCGCCATTCTCGCGACGTTGGTCAGCGGCTGTACGCTATTGCCGGTTTCCAATGTCTGTGTCATGATCGCTCCTAGTCAATCTTTGCCGTCGCCTTGGGGACCAGCCGGGCGGCGGCTTTCTTTTGTGATCTATCCGGCGTTATTTCCGCCGAATGCCTGCATCAGGGCTGCCATTGCCTCGTATTCCGAATGGTTCTGGTAGCCTTCCAGCCAGGCCGCTTCGCGTTCCCCGACTGGCTCGCCGTGCTGCTGCCGACGCTCGATGTCCTGTGCCTGGGCGAACCGCTCTTCCTGCGTTTCAGCCACCTTGAATTGCTCCTGCTTTTTGGCCTTTGTGGGCTTCTTCTTCGCGCCCAGCTCAAGGATGAGCGCCTCTTGCGCGGCCTCTGCCCTGGGGTCAGATGGCTGCTGGAAGGTCGAGGCCCTGGGGGATTTCGCAAACACCGGCTTCACAACCTTTTCGGCCATCAACGCGGTGGTCTCCTGCCGGTCTTTGTTCAGATCGGCGGCAAGCTGATCCGGGGATAGCGGCGCGTGAAGGTCGGCCAGCCTCTGTTCTGCCTTGCGGATCTGGCGCTTGCGTTTGGCAGTCGCTCGTGCGCCTTCCAGATCGAAGAAGCCGACCTTCTGCTGGCATTCGGCAAAGCCCAAATGCTCGCCTTCCGTGCTGTAGATGTGGACCCCGCTGTGCAGATCCTCAGGGTCAAATCGCACCACGATCTTGCGGTTTGCCTCCTGGCTCATCCAGGCGCAGTGGTAGACATTGCCGTGGAACTTCAGACTGCCGTTCTCCTTGTGGAGCTTGGCCGTGTCTTGGCCCATCAGCCAGAGATTGCGCTGTTCCTCTGTCGCTTTCAGAACCGGCGCGGTGGCGTAGCTCTCGGCAAAGGTTTCATCAAAGGAGCGTCCCTTTGCGGTGTCTGAGCGGCGCCCTGTACGGGCGTTATGCTCTTCAATGCCTTCTTCCAGAACTGCGAGGAATTCGTCTGCGGGAACGGCGCGGCTTCCGTAGTTTTCCGGTTTGGCGGTCGGGCGGTTGCCGACATATGCGCCGGAAAAGCGCGGATCCTTCGCGATGATCCTGGCAACGTCCCCGAAACCCCGCTCGATAGGCTTGGATTGTCCGCTTGCAAGGTTCGCCCAGTGCATCTTGATGCCCAGGAGCGGCAGTACCCCGACCGGATCGTCCTCGCGGATCTTGAACCTGAACCGGGTCGGGGCGCCTGCGGTCATCCATTTGTTTGCGAACTCGTGGCCGTTGTCGAACAGGCAACGTTTCGGAATGCCCCAGTTGTCCACCATCTCACCAAAGGCCGCCATCACCATGACCTTGTTGGGGTCGTGATCGACGCGCCAGGAGAGGAACTTGCCCGAGTAAAGATCCTGGAACACCACGATCTGGGGGCGGTTCACGGTGCCATCCGGCCACCGAACAAAGACGTCGATCTTGTGGCAATCCGCGTTGACAGCTTCCATTGCATGAAGGCCAGAACGGTCCCGGATCTGCGCGGGATAACACCGCTGCAATCCGCGTTCACCTTCGCGCATGTAGACCTGGGTGGTGCGCTGTACCTCGGCATCAATCCAACGCTTGGCGGTCTTCTGGATGGGGTAGGGCCAGCCTTCCTTTTCGGCCTTGATCACAGCAGATCGGTAGCAAGGCGCGAAATCGGGGCCTTCCAGCCGCAGGTACGCGCTTTTCAGCCAATCCATGAAGGGCCTGTATTGGGCGCGGTCTTCCCTTTTCGTGCGTTTCTTTGGCGGCTGCGGCGCCACGTAGGCGAGCCGATCCGCATCGGCAACACCTTCAACCAGGGCAATCCAGTTATAGAGGGTGCGGGGGCTGACGTTCATCTCCGCCGCGACCACCTCGACCGACAGCACGTGCGTGGTGCCGCTGCCGTTCAGCAGCTCCACCTTGTTCAGGGCATTCAGCCGCCGCTTTGCATCATCTTTCTTCTTCTGGGGCAGCCGTTCATAGGCCAGCCAGGCGGTTGTCCGGTCAGGGCGTTCATCAGGGGCTTTAACGTCCGTGTGAAGCAGCTTCAAACGGGCGTCCAAAGGCAGCAGAGACCAGTGGAACAGCAACCCGCCGCCGCGCCCTGGACGCCGCTGTAGATTGGCCAGGTCTTTGGTCCAGCCTTCGCGCGCGGCATAGGCATTCACACCGCGCACAGAGCCGGGCAGGCCGGGCAGGCGCGCGTCGGCAATATCGGCCGCCGACCACCATTCCTGTTTGGGGGACAGATTGTCGGTCATTGCGCCGCCTCCCGCTTGGTGGAGAACGACACAACCTCGCCCGCTGTGTCTGTCTGGGCCTCGGTTTCGGCCAGAAGTGCCTGCAGAGCCTCGCGGTGAACACGGACAAACTGCAGCCGGGCGGCTTTGGAGGCCCTTGCGAAGGCATCGCCGATCTTTCCCGCCTGCGCGTCCGGTCCTGACTGGACCGTCGCACCTGGGGCCTTTTTCCGGTCCAGAACCTCTTTGGCGCTCTTTGCCTCGCCCTTGCCCAGGGCGGCGCAGATCGCGCTGCGGTCTGCCGCTTCGCCGCATTTGGCGATCTGTTCCAGATCCTTGAACTGCACCTTCTTCGGTGCGCTGCGAAGCTGGGCGATCTCGTCAACGGACAGGCTTTGCCCGACGCTGATCAGGCGGAAAATCTGGCGTTCCCCCTTGCCAAACACTTCGGCAGCGTTGGCGGCGAACGATCGTACTGACATTATGTCAGTATGATCCGCGCGCCTTGCGTGGGCGGCTTTATACGCCCTCGTTGCCTCTGGGTTGTCCAATTCATAGAGCTTTTTATGCTCTGCCAGGAAAACGGCCATATCCAGCGGGGTCAGAGGGGCACCAGCCAGGTTGGCATCCACCTCCATGCGGATTGCCTCGTCGTTGGTGCATTCGGTCACCCTGACGGGGACCTCTTCTAGGCCTGCCTCTTGTGCGGCGGTCAGGCGGTGCAGCCCGTCAATCAGCCGGTATCCGTCCTTAACCTTGCGGACCAACAGCGGCTTCAGGATGCTGCCGACCTCGTGAATGGAGGAAAGGATACTAGCGACTGCAGTAGGAGAAGCCGTTCTCAGGCGCTCTTCGACCTGAATGTCAGAAATCGAAAGTGATTGAATGTTCAGCCAATTTTGAGAGGTCATCGGGGGTTTTCCATCTCGTTGAAAATCAGAAAGTTGCAGGGATGGCCCGCCGTTCTCTGCGACGTGGCCGGTGGAGGTCTGGCGCGCATCGGGCTTGAAAACGCCCGTTATGATCTGCGCGCCGGTCATCAGGGGCGGCCTGCCGTTTCGGCGGCCAGCAATTCGCAA
Source organism: Phaeobacter sp. PT47_59 (assembly GCF_028890025.1). NCBI lineage: Bacteria > Pseudomonadati > Pseudomonadota > Alphaproteobacteria > Rhodobacterales > Roseobacteraceae > Phaeobacter > Phaeobacter sp. PT47_59. Next base: position 7,450 of record NZ_JARCJL010000021.1, on the reverse strand, counting down.
TAGGCGTCAAAGGTGCCGTCCGATGTCAGAGCCAGGGCAAGGTCTGCGACCCGCTGTTGGGTAGCGCCGAGCTGATCCGCAGCAGCGTCCAGCTCATCACAATGAGGCCCCACGGCATGACGCTCCGAACCCATTGCCTGGTCGGCCTTGGCAAAGGCTTCACGCGCTGCGCAGTACTCCTTTGCGGCGTCGATCAATGCTGCGACGCGGTCATGCGAGGGCATCGGGAAATCGAAAGTCTCTGCGTTCATTTCAGGAGCGCTCCAAACAGAAGGAAACCGAGCAAGGCGATCCAGCAAAGGCAGCCGGTTACGTCACCAGCGAGGTCTTGCCAGCAGGGCCACAGCGCACGGAAGCGTTGGCCCCAGCCCGCCAGAAATGCGGCAAGGCTGGGACCGTCCCCCGTGAGTGGCGGGTGGGAATAAAAAGACCCCGGCTGGACACCCCCGTGACCGCCGGGGAGTTGGGCCATTCCGTGGCGAGCAGGCACACGGTCACGGCCAGAAGAGTTGCTGTGTTCACTGGTCATCAGCTAGTAGCCTCTCTGCTTCGAGAGGATGCAGGGACATCGCTTGCGGTAAGCTGGCGACGCCGGCGGGCCGGGCCGTGAAGATCCTCGCTGAAACAACCCTTCCTTATTAGGTGAGGCAGGACGTCTTGGTCGGGATCGCTTACCTCGTATCCGAGCGTCAAAAGAACCGACCGAATTGTGAGGGAAGACGGGTTGCCGGGCTCTTTGGCCAGCTTGCGAAGCCACTTTCCCGAAAAGCCGCAGGAACGCCCAAGTTCCTCATACGACAGCCTTCCCAAGCCCCGATTAGCTGCCTCGACTTCCGTTTGCAGGAGGTCTGCGAACTGGCGTCCACTCAGTTGGGATATTGTTGTTTTCGTCACGGTCGTTCCCTCCAGTACTTCGGTACGATAGAAGTAAAGTTCTAGTAATGCAAGGTCTGAGGGCGATAAAATAGAAGTATATTTCTATTCGCGTGCTGATCGGGGCGCGTGGTGGGACTTATGTTTCCAATTGCGGGAATTATAATTCCATGTATGATGTTCGCATGGTTGGACCTACACAGAACTTGCGACCCGCCGATGGCGAGGACGATGATCGTTGGCGTAAGCGTCTACGCCAGGCGCTTGATGACCGAGGCCTCGACTATGACGAGGTATCGGCTGCGGCTGGGTACAACGCAGAGTATGTCAGTAAGGTTTTGAACGGACGTTTTAATCCGACCGTGGCGAGGGTCTTGCGTATTTGCGAAGTCGCAAAAATAGATATGGCGTATCTGTTTTCAGGTGATCCGAGCGCAGACGAGCGTAGCATTTTGGAAAAGGCTGCGGATCTCCCAGAGGAAGATGCACAGTTAGTCACCAGGCTCATCGACAGCGCCAGGGCGCGCTAACTCAACCTCTCTTACAAATTTTCTAAACAGGAAGGTGCCTTTGCCCGGCTCTCCTTGATTGGCTCTTGCTACCGCACGCAGGAGCTTTTCAAGGGTTGCCGCAGTTATTGTATTTGATTTCATGAACCTGCTCGATTAAAAAATATCACTTGTGATAATCGCCCTATGCGGTATCAATGACATAACTTGCATACCAGGCGTGTGGTTCACAATATGAGAAATGATATTCGGGGTGTTCTTTTGAAGTCTCTGGAAGAGATTTCACAGAAGGGCTTTTCTGTTGGCGTTGGCTTCAACGATGCGGGGGAGCCGAGTTTTGTCCACAGCAGCTACGAGCGGGCATGGGTGGACCGATATGTGGAAGCATCATACCTTTTGGTTGATCCGACAATTCAATATGGGCTGTGTAGTACGGGCCATATTACCTGGAAGGGCCTAGAGCGCCTCTACCCGGACACGAAGGCGTTTTTCGCGGATGCCGCAAGCTACGGTCTTACTGAAGGAAACACCCTTGCATTTAGCCTTGATGGCACGACCTCAATCCTTAGCTGTTCGGGGCCTGAGTGGAACAAGAACGAACTCTGCGTCGCGCGTGCGGCTCTGTTGGGGCTTCACGGATTGCAACTGGAAGAAGGGCAACCAAGTCAACTCAGCAGCGGGGTAAAAGATGTCCTTTGCCTGATGTGCAGCGGATGCCGAGATGAAGAGATATCCATTCGGCTGAATGTGAAGATTGAGACGGTTCGGTCAAGGCGAAGAAGTGCAATGATTTCGCTGGATGCGAAGAACAGCGCACAGCTGATATCAAAAGTCATAAAATTCGGGCTGATCTGACTTTTCCCAATTCCAATAGGCTGAGGCTCTTTGAACATGGTACTCCAAACAGGAGAACGCCGTGCGACTACATGTTTTTTCTTTTGATGAGCGATGCAGATTTGAAAAGGAGTTTTTGGGCTTTCTAGCGCTGCGTAAGCGAAAGCTCGTGGACGAACTTGGCTGGTCTTTGCACCACTTCGGCGGCCTGGAGAAAGACCAGTACGATCGGACTGGCGCGATCTATTCAGTGGTGACGAACCAAGGAGGGGTGGTTGCAGGTGCGCGGGCCTCCTCATGCCGGAGCAGCGACGACAAATGGTCCTACATGCTGAAAGATGCTTCAGAAGGAAAGCTGCCGGGCATTCCCGGAGGGCTACTCTCTGAATACCCAGAAACGAACGAGACATGGGAATGCACCCGCTTCGTCATGGACGAAACTCAAGCAGACCAGGAACTCCCCTCAATTGAGACGAAGCTCGTCGTTGCGGGCCTCTGTGAAGCGGCTTCCACGATGGGGGCGACTGAACTGATTTCCTTGTCCCCTCCAGGGCTTGGGCCGTTGCTTCGGCGATTTGGTTATAGGGTTTACAGGGAACCGGCCCGCTATGTCTGCGACGATGACGGGAGGGAGTACCGGGCTTTTCGCATGAAATGCGATCCCAGAGTGAATAGAGACCTGGCCGTGACTTATGGCCTAGAGGGGGAAGGGGTTGGATGGGGACTGACTGGCGCTGCGTAGCGGCCAAGTTCAGATTTAACATAAGGGTGCTTATCGGACTTTCGGGTGCCGATAGGGCAAGGCAGGTGGGGCAGGTCACAGCCGAAATGCGACATTCATGCGAAGTGCAGCCTGTGATCAGATACCAATATGAAACATCTAGTCGGAGGTGGAGGCAAAATCCCCGTGATAGGCCAACCGACATCATTTTCGCGGCGGCGGTGGTCTGCTGACTATGAAACCTGCCCCTAAAGAGAGCGCCGAACAGCGAAAGACCCTTTCTGCTTGACCAGTGTTCGTTCCTTTGTAGGGTTTGGTTCGAATGTTTTTTGGAGTGATAAGGTATGCCAAGGATCAACGGCACTCGATTTGATGACGAACTCGCAGCGACTTCCACAACGCGGGAGGCACTTTATGGTCGGGATGGAGATGACACCCTCATTTTCTACTCAAGCGACTTTTCAGATCGCTTCTGGGGACACGCGGGAGATGATGTGTTGGAAGGCCCGAACTTTTCGTTTCAAGGTGCTGAGAGTTACTCGTTTACTAGAAACCTCCATTTCTCCGGAGGTGCCGGCTTAGACACAATCGAGTTGGACATAGAAATTGATACTGACGCAACCACCACACTTAGGCTCGGAACCTTCGCTATGGATCGCGTCTCAGCTGAGATAAGGCACTTTGATCTAGACGCAGCTGGTTCTGGTGACTCCACGGACACACTTACTATCCAAGGAAGCCGAAGGAACGAAGAGGTCGAACTAGTTGACACAACGGGCTCAGGGGCCGGAGAAATCATTGTCAATCTCGGAGGTGGCAATGACCTTTTTAATGCTTACGGGATCAACTCGAACTGGGCCTCGCTGCGGGTCAACGCCGGTTCCGGTGATGATGAGGTCTATCTTAACCAATCGGCTGACGGTGCCCGCATCAACACTGGTCGAGGCGATGACATCGTCTACACAAATGGCTTTCACCGTGAAACAATTATCCTCGGTGGGGGTGACGATAATGTTGTGGTTTCAGAAGGTTCGTTCAATACTCAACCCGATCTCATTAGGACCGGGGGCGGTCATGACAGGATCCATCTGAGTGTCTCCACTTTTAGCACTTTAGCCCAAATAACTGATTTCTCGGAGGGTAAGGATACTCTTGTCTTTTCGGAAGCGTTTGAAGGTCGAGTTTTCTTCGACGATGAGCCAATTACATCCATATTTCGACCGGTGCTAATCATGGACAATGAAGAAGGTGTGCTCCGGGTCGGAGACAACGTCCTCGTCGATTTCGGTGGAAGCACTAATCTGACTATCGACAACTTTGAATTCAGCGACTCTTTGCTCTAGAGATTTGGCTTTGCCGCACTACTCCAAAACGTAAAAAAGGCCCCGGAATTCCGGGGCCTTTTTCTTCAACTGCATTGCCTGTCACTCTCGCTACCCTCCGTCGAACAGGAATAGTTTGCCTCGTACCTGTTCTTGCAGGATAGTACCTTACGGCGGCACGAATGGCCGTTTTGGTGAAGCTGTTGTAGAGCGGTGGCCCGTCTGTGAAAGGTCAGGAAAGGGCCGGTCAGCTCGGTCCCGATGCATCCTGGACCTGACTTTGCAAAGGTCAGTTCCTTGCGCAAGGCTGACGGCAGCTCCTAGGCTGGTTCCGTCAGTTTTCGAAAGATAACATAAGTGGCCTTATCGGACTTTTGGGGACCGATAGGGCCAGTGCCAATCTGGTAGGGCAGGTCACAGCTCGAAGAAGACGTAGGAGAACCGTTCAACAGATGGCTTGATGGACACAACTTGCTAGCCGCAAACCTAGCCAAACTCAGTCGATCTCGATTGCACTAGCTCAGATAGGCCTTATCTTCGCAATAAACCTTGCAATGGGTCATAAAGCTGAAGACCTCTTCACTAGTTATTCTGAAGAGATCTTGAAGCCCCTCAAAGTTAAATCTCCCGCCAACAGAATGTGGCGTTTCCCTTCCGTGAGCTACGGCATTGCGACGTTCTTTTAAGTTGTTCAATCGGCCCCGACGTCCGACCTCAATCTCGTGGCCTTTTAGTGAAAGCAGGTCGCACAGTAAGTAAATTGTCTCGGCATCAACGTTCTGTAGCTTGTCTGGCAATGGACTGCTTGACAGCTTCACATTTTCGGCTGAATGAGACGCCCGCAATAGTTCCAATGATTTTTCTATGACAGCTCTGTCACCACAGCTTTTTAGAGCTTGGATCTTGGGGAAGTGAAAAACACCATGTAGAGAAGGTTTGAGAGAGGAACTGGCAACTGCGTCATTGATTATGCAGTTCACAATTTCATCAGCGATCATGTTCACTGACTTTTCCATCACACCATAGAGGTTCACGAGCCAAAGCCCGCGCAGGCTTCTGATTTCTAACGGTGCAGGGTGCAAGCCCGCATTGGGCAGGCCTTGCAGGTATATGAGCATACGCTGACAGTCGACAAATAGCTCGCGAATATCTGCTTCCAAGGTATCGAACATTCAGGCAGCAATACTATTCTTCACTAGATTGATCCTAGCAAGGAGTCTTGGTTTGGAGTTGGTCGCTCCTGTCATCAGGGCTTTCAATTCCGCGTTGTCTAGGACAGCCCTTAGAGCTCCCCCGTCTATCTCCGTGCCCTCTGATATGAGGTCGCCGACTGCGACCATCACACACTCGAACAAAGCCAACGGCGTTGTATTTGGTCTGTCCTGTCTAACCACACCGTCCGGTAGCTCTTGGTCTATGACTGCGAGGGTCTTGTCAAAAAGATTGCGTAGGCTGCCCTCGTTACTAAATTTTTGTGTTTTTTCTTCCATGTAGTCGTTCAGAAAGCCTCGAACGCTATGTACGAATTTTTCCCGGTTTTCGTAGTAGGCGAAGAATTTTAGAATTTGTTCTTCAAGATTTCCTCGCGTTGAACGGTCCCTCCGTTTAAACGCTTTTGTCAGCCTTTCGTCTTCAGCACATTCTTTGATAAGATCGTTAAAACGACCTTGGAAAACGCAATTTCTAATTTCTTGTTCATGAAGCACGATACCTCCCGTATTAAGTCTCTCGAAAAGGTCAAATCTGACCTGATGGTCGCTGAGATCGTTGAGTACCGTTATCCGTACTGGTCTCGTCATGAAGTTGAGCTTCATGGAAGTGCTGAAATCTCGAAAATATGCCCCGTTTAGTGACGGAATTTTCTCCAACCCGGACAGTCTTAGCTCTTCGATACCGCCCGCTGCTTCTCCGTGTTGATCGAGCGGGTACGTGAAATTTAGAAGAGTGGTTAGGCGCTGGAGGCCGTCAATGACTTCCCAAGTGGAGTCGTCGTTTGTCGCCATGAATAGACTGGGAACAGGTATCCCCAGCAGAAAGGATTCGATTAGCTGAGACTGCCGTTTAGCATCCCATACAAAGTGACGTTGGTATGATGGGGCGATGTTGATAGCCTGCTCTGCGACCATATCAATGAGCTGTTTAATAGTGATGTCATAGCTGTCGAAACCAACGGAGCGCCTTTGCTCTTTGATTTCCAGCTGAGCTTTCTTTTCATTCATGCGAATTTTGACCTTTTGTTCCAGCAACACGGTACACTACCTCGGGTAAAAGGTAAGACCTCACAGAGCAGACACTACAAGTGTAGATGCAGCGATTGAGCTACAGCAAGCGCCGAATGCGCCTTTGGTCTCGTGTGGTGGCTGCGCAAATGCCTTTGTAGATTCCGCTTCCTGCGCAGGAAAGTTGACAGCCGAACGCGTCGGCAGAAGCGCCAGAAATCCGTTCCAAGTTTGGAGTGCTTCATCCTGGGCGCTGTTTCTGCCTACCTTCCTGTTTTTGAAGAGTGTTTCGCATTCTTGGAACTGTCAGCAGCATTTTCGAGGCTAGTTCCGAGTTCGGAGGAACGTGCGCCTTACCGCCTTGGCCGCTTTGAACGCCTCAAAACGCTGTTAAACAGGGGTATTGGGTCCGCTTTAAGGTTTGCAACGGGAAGTGTCCCAGATTTGCGTGTAGGCCCCGATTGGGGCCTCTTCGGCGGGTGTTGAAGGACAAACAGACTTCTGGCTCTTTTTGCCTCACTTCCTTCTGAGTGGCCTTTTTTATATGACGCATCCGGTTTCTTCCGGGTTCATCCGGCCTCTTCCGGTTACTGCAATATCGAGTGTCTCCTAACAGTGGCTGTTGTGGCGGTGTGGCGGGACACTTCGTTTTGCAGTGCGGGACACTTCCCGTTGCAGCAACTCATTTTTCGAAATTCCCTGATTTATAGGCCCTTTTTTGGGAAAAAACCAAGCCAGGAGCAGCACGGAAGGCAGCTCGCGACGCCCCGACCTTGGGACACTTCAAATTGCAGTACCGGGAAATCCGCCGCCCGAACCGTTTAAATCGGGCGGGCGGCAGAGGCGTTTAAAGGGCTGTTGAATGCCCTTTGAAGGAATTGCTCTGGATATTCTCTAGGCTCAGGACCCATTGATTTCCGGTTGGCGGCATGATCCACGGCTCGAAAAACGAGCGGTAAACATGTCTGATCT
>NZ_JARCJL010000020.1:0-74873 GCF_028890025.1 Phaeobacter sp. PT47_59 | reverse complement strand
GCGCTCAATAGCATCGTCGAGCGGGTGAACCATATCTCGAAACTGGTGACCGACATTGCCGAGGGCGCGGTGGAGCAATCCACCGGCCTGGGCGAGATCAACACCGGCGTGGTGCAGCTGGATCAGGTGACCCAGCAGAACGCGGCGATGGTGGAACAGGCGACGGCAGCGGGTCACATGCTGAACAGCGACGCGACCAAGCTGGCCGAACTGGTGGCCCACTTCAAGATCTCGGGCGGCGGCGGCATCACGCAGCTGAGCGCCCCGAAAGCCGCCCCGAGTGCCCCGACGGCCCATGGCGACGACGACTGGGATTTCAGCGACGTCACCCCGGCCGCCGCAACCGGCACCGACGGAAACGCTGCCCTGGACAAATGGGAAGAGTTCTAGGCCCCCGAGCCGGACAAAGCCAATATCCTGTTGGTCGGCACCACACCCCAATGCACGGCATGATGATCTGATGAATTCAAGGATCTTCGTTGCTTGTAAAGGGTTGTGGTGCTACCTGCATGCTCGACGCTTGGTTTAGCCGGAATGGAGTTTCCAATGGCCGCAGATTACATAGTAAAAGACATCGCACTGGCCGGGTTTGGCCGCAAGGAACTGGACATCGCCGAGACCGAAATGCCGGGCCTAATGGCCCTTCGGGAAGAATACGGTGAAAGCAAGCCCCTGCAAGGCGCGCGCATCGTCGGCTCGCTGCACATGACCATCCAGACCGCCGTGCTGATCGAAACCCTGGTGGCGCTGGGTGCGGATGTCCGCTGGGCCTCCTGCAACATCTTCTCCACCCAGGACCACGCGGCGGCGGCCATCGCCGAGGCGGGCATTCCGGTCTTCGCCATCAAGGGCCAGACCCTGGAAGAGCATTGGGATTACCTCGACAAGAGCTTCATGTTCGCCGAGGGCGCCAACATGATCCTCGACGATGGTGGCGATGCCACGCTTTACGTCCTGCTGGGCGCACGCGCCGAAGCCGGTGAAGACATCATCCCGGTGCCCACCTCCGAAGAGGAAGAGGTGATCAAGGCGCAGATCAAGAAGCGCATGGCGCAATCCCCCGGCTGGTTCACCAAGACCCGCGACGCGATCAAGGGCGTCTCGGAAGAGACCACCACCGGCGTCAACCGGCTGTATCAGCTGGTCAAGGACGGCCAGCTGCCCTTCCCGGCGATCAACGTCAATGACTCCGTCACCAAGTCGAAGTTCGACAACAAGTATGGCTGCAAGGAAAGCCTGGTCGACGGCATCCGCCGCGCCACCGACACCATGATGGCCGGCAAGGTCGCCGTGGTCTGCGGCTATGGCGACGTGGGCAAAGGCTCTGCTGCCTCCCTGCGTGGTGCGGGTGCCCGCGTGAAGGTGACCGAAGCCGACCCGATCTGCGCCCTGCAGGCGGCCATGGACGGGTTTGAAGTGACCCTGCTGGAAGACGAAGTTGCATCCGCGGATATCTTCATCACCACCACCGGCAACAAGGACGTGATCCGCATCGAGCACATGCGCGAGATGAAGGACATGGCCATCGTCGGCAACATCGGCCACTTCGACAACGAGATCCAGGTCGCTGCGCTGAAGAACCACAAGTGGACCAACATCAAGGAACAGGTGGACATGATCGAGATGCCCTCGGGCAACCGTCTGATCCTCTTGTCCGAAGGCCGCCTGTTGAACCTCGGCAACGCGACCGGCCACCCTTCGTTCGTGATGTCGGCCTCCTTCACCAACCAGGTCCTGGCCCAGATCGAGCTGTGGACCCGGGGCGAGACCTACAAGAACGACGTCTACATCCTGCCCAAGCATCTGGATGAGAAGGTCGCGCGCCTGCACCTGGGCCGCATCGGCGTCAAGCTGACCCAGCTCAGCCCGGAACAGGCCGCCTATATCGGCGTCAGCCCCGAAGGCCCGTTCAAGCCGGAACACTACCGCTACTGAGCGAAGCACCTCAAAGACAAGACATCGAAGCCCCCGCCTATTCGCGGGGGCTTTTCCGTTCCGGCTGCTGCCTGCGCTGCGACTCGCGATCTGCCACCGCGAATAGGTGCAAAAGGATAGGTGACCGCACAAACGAGATGCCAGCTACCCTTTGTGTCCGTTCGTCCTGCAAATGGAGAGGCCCGGTGACCGATTGCCCAAGGCCCCTCAGATTGACTCGTATCCGATTAAATTCAAATTTAGCTTAAGTCGAATTTGGGAAGAGTTTTAGGTGGTTACCAGCCAAGTGAAGGGACGTGAAGCATGAAGAAGACCCTGCTCCCACAGAGAAAAAAGGCACCGCGTCAGGAGAAGATCCTGACCGAGATTGACCGCCTGGTCTGCTGGAAAAAACTGGCGCGCTGTGCCGAACCCTGCCTTGAGGAAGGATCGCAGATGGCCCTGGTAAAGCGCAGTTCGCTGGAATCTCTCATTCGCGTGGCGGTGCTGGATCGTTGCTTTGGCATCGGGCCTGCGGATATTGCGGCGATGCCGAAGAAGCGCGGCGCTCAGGCTACCCCCGGGCAGGAAGAGCTGGATCGGTTCTTCCAGATGATCAGTCGCTGCAGCCTGCGCGGGCGCATCATGCGGGAACTGGACGCGCAGCTGACCAAGGTGGGTGTCAGCCTCAGCAAGCAGGCGATCAACGCGCTTTTGTAAGAAGCGGGTTTTGTCGATCCGGGACGACTCTTGCCTATTTCGCCGCCAAAGGGCATGGGCGCTATACATTTCACTCTCCATGCCCTATACGCAGCCCCTTGTCGGCACATGCGCCTGTTGCGCCCGCTCTTTTGGAAAAAGCAGACCTTCCTTTGAAACAGACACTCGCTGTGGCGCTGGAGCGCCGTGGATATGAAACCCTTACCCCCGTCCAGGACGCCGTCACCGATCCGGAGCTGGCGCACTGCGATCTTCTGGTGTCCGCCCAGACCGGGTCGGGCAAGACCGTGGGCTTTGGCCTTGCCATTGCAGATACCATTCTGGGGGATGAGGACCATTTTGCCCCCGCGGCCCTGCCCCTGGCATTGGTGATCGCTCCCACGCGCGAATTGGCGCTGCAGGTCAAACGGGAACTGAGCTGGCTCTACGCTGAGGCCGGCGCCAAACTGGCCTCCTGTGTCGGCGGCATGGATATGCGCGATGAACGTCGCGCGCTGGAGCGCGGCGCGCATATTGTCGTGGCAACGCCGGGACGGCTGCGCGACCATATCATGCGCGGCTCCATCGATCTGTCCGATCTGCGCGCTGTGGTGCTGGACGAGGCTGACGAGATGCTGGACCTTGGGTTCCGCGAGGATCTGGAGTTTATCCTGGGTGAAGCCCCGGAAGAGCGCCAGACGCTGCTGTTTTCCGCCACCGTGCCGCGCGCGATTGCAGAGCTTGCCAAGAACTACCAGCGTGATGCCAAGCGGATCTCGACCGTTGCCGAGACCTCCCAGCACAGCGATATCGACTACCACGCCATGGCGGTGGCGCCGCGCGATGATGAAAATGCGATCATCAACGTGCTGCGCTACTACGAGGCGCCCAATGCCATCGTCTTTGGCAACACCCGCGCGATGGTGAACCGGCTGGTGACGCGTCTGTCGAACCGTGGGTTTTCGGTCGTGGCCCTGTCCGGCGAGTTGTCCCAGGCCGAACGCAGCCATGCGCTGCAAGCCATGCGCGACGGGCGCGCCCGTGTCTGCGTGGCCACCGATGTGGCGGCGCGCGGGATCGATCTGCCCAACCTCGAACTTGTTGTGCACGCCGAACTGCCATCCAGCCACGAAACTCTGTTGCACCGCTCGGGCCGCACGGGCCGCGCCGGGCGCAAGGGCGTCAGCGCGCTGATCGTGCCCCCCAAGGCGCGCAAGAAGGCCGAGCGTCTTTTGAAGATGGCCAAGCTGCAGGTCAACTGGGGCAACGCGCCCTCGGCCGAGGACGTCACCGCCCGCGACCACGAACGCATGCTGGCTGATCCGATCTGGCAGGATCCTATTGCTGACAGTGAGCAGCCGATGGTTGCCACGCTGAGCGAGACCTTCACGGCAGAGCAGCTGGCCGCCGCCTATCTGCGCCTGTGGCGCAGCGCGCGCTCGGCCCCGGAAGAGCTGTCAGAGGCAGATGCCAAGCCGGAGCCCCGCGCGCCCTTTGGGCCCAGCGTCTGGTTCTCGATCGCGATCGGTCGCAATGGCGGCGCCGATCCCCGCCGTCTGCTGCCGATGCTGTGTCGGGCCGGGGATATCACCAAGTCGGAAATCGGTGCCATCCGCATCCAGCAGGACGAAACCTTCGCCGAAATCAAGGAGAGCAGCGCAGCCGGTTTCCTGGCCGCTTTGGGCGCCGAGATGGTGCTGGATGACGGCACGCGCCTGACCCAGTTGGACAAGGCCCCCGATCTGCCTGCCGGGCGCCCCTCCGGTCCGCGCAAACCTGGCCGTGGCAAGCCTGCCGGTCCGGGTGGAAAACGCCCGCATCGCGGTCAGGACCGCTCGTTTGATCGCCCCGACAGCGATCGCAAGCCACGGGCCCCGCGACCGGACAGGGCCGATGGGGCCAAACCTGCGCGCCGCGAGAAGCCGAAAGACACTCCGCCCCGCGAACCCAATGCGGTTGTGACCCCGCGCAAGAAGCCCGCTGCCAAACCAGGCACCAAACCCGGTGCCGGAGATGCCAGCAAGAGCCTGCGCAGAAAAGACGCTGGCAAAGCCGCGACCGGCGACCGGCGTCCCAAGGGCCCGCCGCCCCCGAAGGGCAAACCCAACAGCAAGAAGAACAAGGCCCGCGCGGCCCAGGCCAAGGCGGCAAAAACCGGCAAGGGCGGTTTTGATAAACCACGGCGGCCCAAAAGCTGATCCTGCGATCACCTGAGCTACATGAACGGCAGAGGTCAGGCGCCTGACGACAAGGAGCCTGACCCGAGGGCGGAGAGCGATCTCCGTCACACCGTTTCTATGTCGGGCCGTTTCTATGTCGGGCTGTGCCTGTGTCAGGCAGATGAGCGCGAACGCATGGCGCGAAACAGGAACATCAGGATCAAAGACAGGAAAAACAATCCAAAGATGTCTCCGATCAAATAGGCGAAATACTCCTTCGGTGCGTTTCCGAAGACCAGGTTGCTCAGCACCGATGACACGATGGAAATCAGGAACCCCACGGTCATAATGCTGGCCCAGCGGGGTTTACGCCCGGATGCTGGCGACAGATCCCATCCCAGGATCTTCACCAGATGGAAAACTGCCGGGGGTACCAGGACCGCGATCAGGATCGCCGCGATCCGGTGGCACTCGAATACGCCCATACCCGCGAAGGAAACGAAGACCAGGAAGACGCCGGGAAACAGCGCAATGCTCGCACGCCAACCCAACAGCCAGCTCGCCAGGACTTTCACGCCGTGAGGCAGGAACAGAAGGCTCGCGTCTCCGCCGATGCCTGGGAAAAAGCTCTTCTGAATGGGCATCAGAATCTCAAAGGCGGCGTAACTCGCAACCAGGTAGCACAGGGACACCACGATTGTTTCTGTTGCCAGAGCTTTCAATTCCCGTCCCCACCATACTCCCTGAAAGACCCCTTTCTACTTGGGTGCCTTTACAAGGTATCTTCCCCGGCTCGTGCTGCCGCTTTGTTCCAGATATCCCTTACCGACAAGCGACTTCAAAGCTCTGAAGAACGTCGGACGCGACATGCTTGCGACAATGGCATGCTCCCGGATCCGGTTGGTTCGCACCCCGTCGGATGTATCCGGGCAATCGCTCGCCGCATAGTATACATCCCGTTCAACCGTGGATAGCTCCTGCAGCCCCATGGCATGTTCCATGTCGAGCATCAGTTTACGCAACTCTGTCAGTTTGGATATGTTAGACATGACGTCCTTTATCAACAGGTTTCCTCATAATTGTGACACCTTACACGAAAGAAAAGTTCAAGTGAAACACGAATTGGTATCATGTTGACACAATGTTCCTATACGATAGTATAATTTTCGTTCGGCAGCTCTTTTCGAACCGTGAGTGGTGGCCGCCGTGCATCATTTCAGTACCAAACATTTTCAGGCGCGGTGCCCTTTGGCACCGCGCTTTCTATGACCACGGTATGATGGATTGCAGGCGCTTTTCACCCCACAGGCACGGCCATGGGCGATCCGAAGCGTAATCGGAAATCGATTTCTCCTTGCGCGGTCTGATACGAAGGTCTAAATCGACAGCCGCATCCTCCTGGCTTGCCTTCGGAGGACGCATCTTCGGCCAGTACCAGGCCCAAGACCGCAAAGGTTGCCGCTGTAGCTCAGCTGGTAGAGCACGTCATTCGTAATGATGGGGTCGTAGGTTCGAGTCCTATCAGCGGCACCACCTTTCTTTGAACAGAGATCAAAACACCCCTTTGCAAGGGGCAGCACTTCCGTGACGTCGCAGATCCCTGCGCGGTTTACACATGGGCGGCACGGCGGATCACCCATATGGCCAGATCTTCACAGCAAGCTCCCCTTGGGGCCAGCGGATCAGGCGGGTGACTGAAACAGCTTGCGCATCACTACTTCCGTGAAGGGCTTTTTCAGGATCACTGGCGGCGGCGCCTCGGCAAATGCCTTTGGGATACGCGATGTTTCCCGCGTCGACATGAGAACCAGCCGACACTCTGGAAACAGCGCGTGGCCAAGACGCAGAATGTCCCACCCAGACGCACCATTATCCAGATTCAGGTCGCTCAACACCAGATCGAACCGAGGCTGCCGCCGTAACTGAGCGATCCCATCCTCATAGGTCGCTGCTCGGACAACGGCATAGCCGAGACGTTCCAAACCCTCTGCGGCAGAGGCCAGATAGGCACGATCATCGTCAACCACCAGCGCATGTCCGGGCTGTGGCATGTCACCGGGTTGGCCAGCCTCATCCGCCAATGCCGGAAAGCTGAGGGTCACGGTCGTGCCCTGGTGGGGCGGTTCTGTTTGCGACTGAAGGCTGAGAAGCCCCCCGGACTGGTGGACAAAGCCATCGACCATCGAAAGCCCCAGTCCGGTCCCATTGCCATCGTCGCGATTGGAGTAGAAGGGTTCGGTCGCATGGCGCAGTACCTCCGGGGGCATGCCGGGGCCATTGTCACGGATCACGAGCTTCGCCTCCTCCCCGCCGCTCACGCGGACATGGATTTTCCCTACCCCGCCAATCGCCTGACCGGCATTGACACAGAGGTTCAGCACCGCGCTTTCCAATTGCCCCGGGTCCACCTTCGCCAGAACCGGATCCTGCGGCACCTCGAAGACCATCTCGACGGTGCTGGGCACCGCGATCTCCAACAGATCGGCCATGCCCTCGACCAACTGCCCGATATCGGTCACCTGCGGTTCAAGATGCTGTTTGCGGGCAAAGGCGAGCAATCTTTCGGTCAGGGACACCCCCAGATCCACCGCCGATCCGATACGGGTCCGAAAATGCTGTGCGGCTTCGGGTTCGGCGGCCTCCAGCAGATGCAGGTTGCCTGAAATGCTGGACAGGATATTGCCAAAGTCATGGGCGATCTCGCCGGACACCTTGCCCAGCGCCTCGACGCGGCGGATTTCCTCCAGCCGCTCCTCCACCTTCTTGCGCTCGGTGGTTTCGGACAGCAGCCAGACCTGTTCCCCATTGGGCAAAAACGAGCGTCGCAGTTCCAGGGTGTTGCCAACGGGATCGGCATAGTCTTCGAATCCGCCGCGCTCAACCGCAGAGGTACGCCGTGAAAAACGGGATTGGGCGATCAGGTCCTGAACCTGGGCGCGGTCGTCTCCTTTTGCAGGGGGCAAGCGCAGAAGCTGGCGCAGATTGTCGTTCTCCGCCTTGATGCGCCCGCTGGCCGAGGTAATGGCCACGCCATCCTTGATGTTGCGAAACACGCGCGAGAACAGCGCGTTCTGATGACCGATCTGCCGGGTCCTGCGCTCCAGTTTGCGGGCGCTCTCCCGGAACACGTGAAAGGCGGCATAGAGCTGGCCGATTTCATCCTGGGAGCTTGGCCCCTGCGGCAGCCCGGTGCGGTGATTGCCCTGCGCCAGCCTGCGCATGGCCGCCGCAATAAGATGCAGGTTGCGGGCAACATAGCGCGACACATATAGCGACGAGGTGATGGCAACCAGCAGGCTTGCCGCGGTCAATGCCAGAAAGGCCTTCCTGGCAAATTGCAGGTTGTCCGATGTCGCCGCCCGCGCCTGCGACAGTCGCGCCTCCGCCTCGGCAACCTTACTTTCGGCAAAGGCGCTGATGCGGCGGGCCTCCTGCCGGATGCGAAACAGCGCGTTTTCCGCATCAAGCCGCGCCGCAAGATCGCGGTGCTTCAGGACAAACAGGCTTTCACTGCGCATTGAAGCCTGATCGATCTCCGCCAAGGTCTGCGCATGCAGCGGCAACAGCTGCGGCGACAGGGCCTCTCTCTGCCCGCTGTAGCGGCGGCTGAACTCTCCGAGCTCTATCAGGGCATTGGCCCGCACCGCCCCGATCGCGCTTGCGGTAAGCTGTTGCAGCCCGGACCATACCTCCCGCTCTGCCAAGGGCAGCCGGGTGTCCCCGGCCAGGCGGCGCAGCCGACCGTCCAGCCGCACCATGTCGCGGTCGATCGCATCAAGGTCGGCCTGCCGAGAGGCCTGTGGCGCCAGGGCGGATGTCAGGTCGTCAATGGCAAACCGAAGCCGGGCCACCGGCAAATCCAGCTTTTGGTCCCCGACCGAGAGCGCCTCGATCCGGCCCAGGTTTTCCAGGACCTTCTGCTTTTCCTGCTGCAATTGGAACGGCGGGAAAAGCGCATAGAGGAACGGCGCCGACGTCGCCAGATCGGCGGATTCCCGGGACAGGTCCAGCGCGTCAGAGACTTCGGCCAGGGTGTCCTTGTGCAGCACGTTCATCCACAGCTCGGTGCGGTTCAGGACAAACAGACCGATCAGGCTGACCAGCAGGATCAGGCCAAACAGGATGGCAATGGCCGCCCACAGGCGAAACCGGACAGTCAGGTTCGACAATCCGAACATCAGCTGCCATCCGGCGACAGGCGAAAAAAGTAACCCTGCGCGCGGCGTGTTTGCAGATGCACCGGCTTGGAGGGGACGGGTTCGATCTTGCGGCGCAGGCGCAGGATCAACACATCGATGGTCCGGTCCACATAGCGCTGCATGTCGGATCCCAGCTCCTGCAGCAATTCCGGACGCGGAATTACCCGGTTGGGATTGCGTATGAAATACTCCAGCAGCCGGTATTCGGCATTGGTCAGGGGGATTTCCTCGCCCTCGGCATCCAGCAGGCGGCGGGCCTGGATATCGATGCGTTTCTGGCCAAAGGCAATGCCCTGACCCGGCACCGCTGCGGGTTTCGCTCCCCCATGCCCATAGCGGCGCAGCACCGCCCGGATACGTGCGACCAGCTCGCGCGGGTTGAACGGTTTGATCAGGTAGTCATCCGCTCCGGTTTCCAGGCCGATGATCTTGTCGATCTCATCGCCCACCCCGGTGAGCATCACGATCGGGATTTCGTAGCGTTCGCGAATGTGGATCGCCAGGGTCAGCCCGGACTCCCCGCGCAGGCGCAGATCGATCAATGCCAGATCCACCGGCGGCGGATCGCCCAGCGCCATGAAGGACGGGATGTCGGGACAGCAGACGGCCGCAAAGCCGCTTTCGCGCATCAAGGCGGAAAGCGTGTCGCGCACGTTCTCGTCGTCGTCCACAATGGCAATGAGCGGCTCGGCCTTGCCCGTCTGCATGCGATCTCTTCCGGTGACTGCCAGCGGCATCAGAATTCCACCGGATGCCGGATTCCCGTTTCAGTGCCGCGATCATCTCAGATTATCAACGGCTGTGACCAGATTTGTAATACTGTTAACACGAAACTGAATTTCCGTCCGTTCCGTTAACAGAACCAGCCTCGCTTGCGTGTCGGACACTCTCTTACCTTGGGCGGGTCAGCGCAATGCCCATTGGCCAATGTCAAAACGGCCATGTCCAAAGGCACGCGTATTTAGGGAGGACACCATGACACCATTTATCACCCGCGCCGCAACGGCGTTGGGCATCCTGACGGTCAGCGCCTTTGCCGCGGCCGCCGAAGACTGCAGCAGCCGTGGCGCATTGGACGAACTCTATTGCGACGCCAATGGCGATCTGGTTGCGGATACCCCGACCGACCCGGCAGAGCTGCGCAACCCGGACACTCTGGTGTTTGCCTATACCCCGGTCGAGGATCCGGCGGTTTACGCGGATATCTGGGCGCCCTTCATCGCCCATATGGAAAAGGTCACCGGCAAGGACGTGCAATTCTTCGCGGTACAGTCCAACTCCGCCGAGGTTGAGGCCATGCGCTCGGGCCGCTTGCATGTGGCAGGCTTCTCCACCGGCCCGACACCCTTTGCGGTGAACCTTGCGGGGGCCGTGCCCTTTGCCATCATGGGCGCCGAGGACGGTCAGTTCGGCTACAAGCTGCAGGTCTTCACCCAGGCCGACAGCGACATCAAAGAGGTCAAGGATCTTGCCGGTCGCCGCGTGGCGCATACCTCGCCGACCTCCAACTCGGGCAACCAGGCGCCGCGCGCCCTGTTCCCCTCGCTGGGCGTGGAGCCGGACAAGGATTACGAGGTCACCTATTCCGGCTCTCATGATCAATCCATGCTTGGGGTTGTCGCAGGCGATTATGACGCCGCGCCGGTTGCCTCCGAAGTGGTGGAGCGCATGGCCGAACGCGGCCTGTACGACCCCGAGGACGTGCGCATGATCTGGGAAAGCGATCCCTTCCCGACGACCTCTTTCACCCTGGCGCATAACCTCGATCCGGAGCTGGCAGGCAAGATCAAGGAAGCCTTCTTCTCCTTCGAGTTCGCCGGCACCAAGCTGGGTGATGAATTTGCCGGTGTCAGCAAGTTCATCCCGATCACCTACAAGGACCAATGGGCGGTCATCCGTCAGATCCAGAAGTCCAACGGCGTGGAATACACGCCTCAGGGCCTGGCCGGGAAGTAACCCAGAAACCATCAAGCCCGGACAGCGTCACAGGCGCTGTCCGGGTGCCTTTTTCGGCCTTGCGCCCGGCTCTATCGGGGCTGCGCGCCACAGGCAGGGCCGCGCCATCTCCGAGAGACCGCAATGCTAAAAATCTCCAACCTCACCAAACGCTACGGATCCGGTGATCCGGTGCTGAAGGAACTGAACCTGACCGTCGAAGGCGACCAGCTGACCTCTGTCATCGGATCTTCCGGGGCCGGCAAAAGCACGCTTCTGCGCTGCATCAACCGGCTTGTGGAACCGACATCGGGCAGCATCGAGTTGAACGGTACGGAATTCACCGCGCTGAACCGCCGCGAGCTGCGCGTTGCCCGCCGCCGCATCGGCATGGTCTTTCAAAGCTTCAACCTGATCGACCGGCTGACCGTGATGGAAAACGTGCAGGCCGGCCGTCTGGGCTATATCTCCACCTGGGCCGCGCTGACCCGCCGCTACCCGCGCGAGGATATCCGCCACGCCTATGAGCTGATGGAACGGGTCGGCATTGCCCATTACGCGAACCGCCGCGCGGATGAACTGTCGGGCGGTGAACGTCAGCGGGTCGGCGTGGTGCGCGCCCTGATGCAGCGCCCCGAGATCCTGCTGGCGGATGAACCCACCGCCTCGCTGGATCCCAAGACCTCGGAACAGATCATGACGCTGCTGCGGGATCTCGCCTCCGAACTGAAGCTGCCGGTGATCATCAACATCCACAATGTGACCGAAGCCAAGGAGTTCAGCGATCGCATCGTCGGCATGCGCTACGGCCGCATCATCTTTGACGGCCAGCCGGACAAGCTGACCAACGCCGAAATGGACGAGATCTACGCGGGGGTGCCCGCGATGGACCGCGCCGAAGTCGGAGCCGTCGCATGAGCATGGCCAAGGACAGCTGGCGCAAGCCACCCTTTATCGCAAACCCGCTGATCCGCTATGGGCTCTATGGCGCGATCCTGATCTACGTGGGTCTCACGCTGGCCACGCTACCGATCGACTGGGAGCGGGTATCGGACGGCATGCGCCGCGCGCAGCGCATCTTCAGCGGCGCCTTCCCACCAAGCTTTGAACGCTCTGGCCTGTTGATCGACGGGTTTCTGGAAAGCCTGAAGATCGCCATCCTGGCCACCGTGGGCGGCATCTTGCTATCGGTGCCCCTCGCCTTCATGGCCGCGCGCAATATCGCGATCAAACCGGTCTACCTGCTGGGCCGCGGCATCATCATCGTGGCGCGCAGCTTTCACCCGGTGATTGTCGCCATCATTTTCGTCAAGGCGGTTGGCTTTGGCCCCTTTGCCGGCGCGCTGACCCTTGTGGTCTATTCCATCGGCTTTGTTGCCAAACTTCTGGCCGAACGGATCGAGGAGATCGATTTCGGCCAGGTCGAGGCCATGCGCTCGGTCGGCGCGGGCTTCATTGCCACACTGGCCTATGCGGTGGTGCCACAGATCATGCCGCGCCTGGTTGGGCTGGGCATCTACCAACTGGACAGCAACCTGCGCGCCTCTGCCGTGGTTGGTATCGTCGGCGCAGGCGGGATCGGCGCCACCCTGGCCAATGCCTTTGGCCGCTACGATTATGACTTTGCCCTCGCCATCACCATGGTCATCGTCGGCGTCATCCTCGTTTCCGAGGCAATCAGCGGCTTTATCAGGAAACGGATCGCATGATGAACACACAACCTTTGCAGCAAACGCTCGATCACTGGTCCCGGTTCACCCTGCGCCAGCGGCTGATGCGCTATGGCGGGCTTGCGCTGACCCTTCTGGTGGTCGCCTGGGCGCTGAGCAGCATCGATGTGATCTGGGAATGGGTCTGGGACGCGCCTGCGCAGATGGGCGATCTCTTTGGCCGCATGATGCCGCCCGACCCCAGCAACCTCCCCTCGATCCTTGAAGCGATCTGGCAGACCGTGAACATCGCCACCCTGGCCACCCTGTTTGCCGTCGTGGTCTCGCTGCCGGTGGCCTATATCTCGGCGCAGAACACCACACCGAACCGGGTGACCCTGTGGATCGGCCGCTTCATCCTGGTGTCGTCCCGTTCGGTCAACACCATCATCTGGGCGCTTCTCTTCGTGGCGATCTTTGGCCCCGGCATCGTGGCGGGCATCGTCGCCATCATGTTCCGCTCCATCGGGTTCCTGGGCAAGCTCCTGGGCGAAGCCATCGAGGAGATCGACCAGAAGCCGGTCGAAGCCCTTGAGGCCTGCGGGGCCTCGCGGTTCAAGATCGTGCTTTATGCCATCGTGCCCCAGGTCATGCCGGCCTTCTTTGCGGTCTCCATCCTGCGCTGGGATATCAATCTGCGCGAATCCACCGTGCTGGGCCTCGTCGGGGCGGGCGGGATCGGCATGATCCTGCAAGGCGCAATCGATACCTTCAACTGGCCCGAGGTCGCCATGGTGCTGCTGACCATCCTGGCGCTGGTGGTCTTTGGCGAGGTCGTGTCCTCTTACCTGCGCAAGAAGATCCTCTGAAACCTGTGGCGGCCATCGGCCATCGGCCGCCACTTTACTAACCAGGCGCGCTTTGCTTGGGCCATCCGGGAGGGCGTTCAGACCGGCTCAGAGTTCCGACAGCACATCGCCAAGGATCCGGCGTTGAAGCAGATCCGGGCCGCAGGTTATACGCGCCGTGGCCGCGGGAGCCGCCTCGGTCGCTGGCTGTGCGGTGTCCAGACAGATCCTGCGCCCTTCCGCGCGAACGCGACCGCGCAGGATCTGTCCCTCAACAAGGTTGGCCTGGATCTCCACATCGGTATCACCCAAGGGTGCCCCGTCATGTGACGGCGAAAGCCCATTGACACCTGGCAGTTTGAAGCCGCGCAGGAAGGCAGGTTCGGCCAAGCGGTGCATATCCGAAAAACACCGGTCATCCGGACGATGACCACCCCACCAAGTCCAATCCGCAACGCCGCTGACCACCGTATCATCCGCGTCCAACCGAACCATCAGGGCCATCTGTCTGACCAGGCAGCCGAACCCTTGGGTGATATAGAGCGGCACCGGATCTTCCGGCGGCAAGCCGGGGATTTCCATCGCCGGGGCGTGAAGAACAAACACCAGCGCCGCCGCGCAATCGTTGCGCTGCAACATCTGGCGCAGGCTTTCCCGCAAAGGAAAATACCCGTCCAGCGTCTCTTCGAAGGCCACGGCCATTGTGGCGCACAGGGAGTCTGCTCCTGTCGGCGGGTGATCAGTAGAGGTTGAAATACTCATCCTGTTCCCACTCGGAGACGGTCATCAGATACCGTTCCCACTCTGCCTTCTTGATATGAGTGAGATAGGTAACAAAGCTCTCCCCAAGCGTCTCCTTGTAAAGTGCGCTCCCTTCCATCGCCTCGACGGCGGCGATCAGGCTTTGCGGCAGTCGCGCGGCATCCTCGGCATAGGGAGAGGCCGTGGGCGCCGGGGGCTGAGCACCGCGCCGCAGGCCATCCGATCCGCTGATGATCTGGGAGGCCAGCGCGAAATAGGGGTTCACGGTGGAATCGGCGACCCGGTTTTCCACCCGGCTGGCCCTGTCGCCCGGCGTCAACAGGGCGCGCACCATGGCACCGCGATTGTCGCGTCCCCAGGCCACCCGGTTGGGGGCCAGCTGGAAGGGCGCATATCGTTTGTACCCATTGACCGTCGGCGTGGTCATCAGGCAAGAGGTCGGCGCATTGTCCAGAAGCCCGGCGATCCAGGCCGCTGCCTCGGGCGTCAATGCACCGGTTTCATCCGGCATGAAGACATTCTCGCCACTGTCATTGGACAACAGCGACTGATGGATATGCCAGCCGTTGGCTGCGGCATTGGGCAGCTTCGGTTTGGCCATGAAACTGGCGTGCAGACCGCGCCGGTGACAGACCTCTTTCACCATGGTGCGAAACAGCACATAGCGGTGCGCCTGCGCCATCGGGTCGGAGGGATCGAAGGTGAATTCGAACTGGCTTGGGCCCATCTCGATCTCAACCGTGCGTGGCGCCAGCCCCATTTGCTGCGCTGTGCGGCGAATGTCATCCAGCAGGGCTTCGGCCGCGCCATAGCGGGTTTCGGTCAGGAACTGCCATCCGGCATTGATGTTGCGGGTGGTGACCGCCGAGGGCGGCATGGTGGCCTGGCGATGGTCAAGCCCGTCATCGACCCGCTCGAAAACCTGGAACTCGGTCTCCAGCCCCATCACGGCGGAAAAGCCCAGCGCCTGCAGACCGGAGATCGCCGTGCCCAGAACCTGGGTCGAGGAAAACGTCACCGGGGTCAATTCCCGATCCAGCACCCGGCAGAGAATGATCCGCGAATGGGGCGACCATGGCACCGGGCAGGCGGTTGCCGGGTCCGGCACCGCAAGAATGTCGCTGGCGCCCTGCAGGGCCATATCGCCGACCGAGACATCATCGCTCCAGACCGGGAAAACGGTTTTATGCGCCGTATCCTTCAGAAGCAGGGTCGAGGGCATGCCAATGCCGCTGGCAAAGGCGGAAGCCAGTGCCGCGGTGACAACCGTCTTGCCGCGCAAGATTCCGTGTTGATCGGCAAAGAGCAGGCGCACGGTTTCAACACCGTCGGCCTCATACTCTGCAACCAGGTTTGCGGCCTGCTCCACCTGCGCATCGCAAAGGGCACCGGCCCGCGCCAGTGCCCCCGATCTGATTTTGTCCAGATGTGAGTTTACCATCGTCAAACGGTCGCGTCCCAGGGGCAGTCCTTGCGGCGTTCCATATCCGCCTGCCAGCTGGCGCCCTGCCAGTCTTCGGTGCTGGCGATGGCGTCATTGGACAGGGGGCCAATGATACCGGCTGCGGCACTGTCCTGCATCGGAAGAGACCCCAGATCGCCACTTTCCAGCGCGGCCATCGCCTTGCGCAGCAGGCGGCGGTTGCGAATGATCGCCACGTCGCTGCGCCCCAGGTGTTCGCGGGTCCGGTCCTGGATGCTGCCCATCATCTCGACCGCCCATTGATCGTGGACATTGATATCCAATCCCATGCCGGTATAGGTCAGTACCTCCTGCTCGGCGGGGTCATAGTGGTAGTCGTTGGCCTTGTTCTTGACCGGCCTGTATTCCGGCAGGTCGTGCTCGGCCAGGCGCTGCTCCCGCATCAGTTCCTTGTTCACCGGTTGGTCGAAGCTGGTGAACATGGTGTACCAATAGCAATTGTGGTCATCGACCGGCACATGCCACTGGGTGATCGTCATTTCGCGGCTCATCGGGATGCAGATCGCGTCGGGGAAGATCGCATTGGTCACCCGCACATGGGTCAAATCCCCCTCCATGTGGCGCAGCGAGGTGATTTTCAGCCCGTAGTCGGTTTCATCCACGGTGATTTCCGGGCGCGGGTATTCGCGCAGCACTCGGGTGATCGGTATCCCGGAATCGGCCGCCGTGTCCCGGAACTGCTTGCCATAGCTGTCCTTGGGGTCCTCGTCCTTAAGGAAGCGGTGCAGGAAACTAGCATGGGCCGGGTCAATGCCGATCTCCAGCGCCTGCAGCCAGTTGCACTCCCACAGCCCCTTGAACGCAAAGACATGGCTGTCGGGCGCGCGGAAACAGTCGAAATTGGGAAACTCCGGCGCCGCGCCCTCGCCAAGAAACGCAAACATGATCCCGCGCTTTTCGTGAACCGGATAGACCGGACCATCGGGGTCCACCTCGACCTGCTCCGGATGGTAGGTCGGGCGTTCGTCGGGGCGCGCCTTGCGCGTCACCAGGCTCCAGTCCCCGGAAGGGGTTTTCACCATGGCCAGACGCTCTCCCAGAAGGTTCACCGGCACCGGTTTGCCTTCAGAAAGCTCGTCCATCAGACAGGCCGGCTGCCAGTATTGCCGCAACACCGCACCGGCCGCGCTGCCAGTGCCGACGCGGGTCAGTTGATCGTTGAGCTGTTGGGGAATCATTGCACCGTCTCCGCGTGTTCCAGGTTGAAGGGTTCCGTCGGCTCCCCCTCACCAACATAGGCATAGATCGCGCCGTTTTGCTCGTAAAGCGGCACCATCGGCGTCTTGATCGCCCGATACATCTTCGATCCCTCCGGTTCCGCCGGTGTTTCCACGCATTGGCCGGTGCGATCAAAATGCCAGCCGTGAAAAGGACAGCGGATGCCGTTATTCTCCAGACGCCCGTAGCACAGGTCCGCCCCGCGGTGCGGACAATGGCGCCCGATCAGCCCCAACTCGCCCTCTTCATCCATGAAAAGCACATAGGGGCGTGAGTCAATCGTGACCGGCAACAGGGGGCGAGGGCTGACAAGATCTGACCGATTTGCGATATACGCCCAATCGGAGGCAAGCCGACTGGAGTTGACGACAATGGTTTTGGCGGGCATATGGCTAACACCTGTGCGTTATTCGAACTGTTGGTCACATATTGAACGTATGGCACGCAGGGCGGAATTGTCAACATGAGACACCCAACATGAGACAACACGGCAGCGCATCGACCTTTTCCAAAGGCTTGCAGGTTCTGGCCTGTTTTGAGGCCAGCCAGCGCAGCTTTACCATGGCCGAGATCTCAAAGATGACCGGGTTTGACCGGGCCACCACGCGGCGCCTGTGTCTCAGCCTTGTGGAAACAGGCTTTCTCACCAAGGGTGAACAAGGCTTGAGCCTGACCCCAAAAATCCTGGCGATTGCTGGCGGGTATCTGGCGGCAAACGACATCGGTCTCTCGGTTCAACCTCTGCTGGACCAGGTTTCCCAGGACTTGTGCGCCGAAGTGTCCCTGGCCGTACGGGACGGGGATCGTGCGATCTATGTGGCCAAGTCCCGCAACGGCGTGGCCCGCGTCACCTTGGGGTTTACGGTCGGCAGCGCCTTGCCACTGCTGCACACCGCGGTGGGGCGCATGAGCCTGGGCGGCTGTGCCCCCGATATCATTGACGGGATCTTTGAGCGGCTCGCCCCGGTGCAATACACGGAAAAGACGGAAACCGACCCGGAGAAGGTCCGCGCAGATATCGCGCAATGCGCCCGGCAGGGCTTCTGCTTCCTGCAGGAGGAGTTCGAGGTCGGCGCCGCCGCGGCGGCCGTTCCGGTGGGGATGCTGAATGGCAGCGCGGCCGTGGTCGGCACCACCACTTCGCTGAACAGATTTGCCGAACCGGAGGATCTGGAGCAGACCCTGGACATCCTGCGCCAGGCCGCCATGTCGCTTCGCCGCCTGTCGATATTTTCCTAACCTCAGGATCCACTGATCATACGCCTTGCAACAGGAGAGCATAACGATGCCGCATCTCATTATCGAACATGGCAACGCAATCGTGACCCCCGAAGACCGGCGCGCCGCATTGGATCTGGCGGTTCACTGCGGTGAGATCTCGGGTGTTATGAAGCGTGACGACATCAAGGTTCGCCTGCATGCCTTTGAAGATTTTCTGGCAGCAGACGGCTGCGAGAGCTTCATACATGTGACCGTCAAACTGCTTGCCGGACGGACGCCCGAACAGAAAGAGCGGCTCGCCACGCTCATCCGGGACCAGTTTGATCACCGTTTTCCGGCAGTGGGCAGTATCAGCGTCGACATTCGGGACATGGATCCCGATGCCTACAAGAAGCGACTGCTTCCTCAACATCCCGGATAGTCTGATCCTCCAACCCGTCGCCCGGCGAGGAAAGGATGGCGATCCGGCAGGGGAAAGCGATCACCGGATCTGCCTCGCCCTGCCCATAGAGAACAGCCCTTCTTAGCCTTTCTGATCCGCCTCTTGCGCTGTTTCAGCGGCGGGATCGGTCTCATCTTCCGAGACCTGATCCTCGGTTTCCGCCATATCCGGCGCGATCAGCTCTGCCTCGGGCATGTCGTCTGGGCGGTCTGCGGGTGGACGGCTCCCGATCAGGGGCAGCATATGGGCGCCGGTTGCGCTGGCGATCTCCGGGGTTTCCGGTCGGCGCCAGCTCAGAGTGTCGAAACTGCTGCAGTTTTCGCAGACCGGCACCCATTCGGCGTGGATGTGATTGCAGCTGTCGCAGATCCATTGCGGGCCGCGTGGCGCATTCAGCGCCCGGGTGAGCCAGCCCTGCACCACCGCATCCGAGGCGCCCTCGCCGCGTTCGATCGCCGCCATCAGTGTAAAGGCCCGCGCATCCGGTGCGCGCTCGACCAGATCGCCCAGCGCCCGGCGCGCCTCGGGGAAGTCCTCGGCCACGATATTGAGTTCCGCCATCACCAGACGGGTTTCCTCGTCATGAGGTTTCAACCGCGCCAGCTGGCCGAAGCGTTTCACGCGCTCGGCAGCGGACTCAGTCGGCGCCACCTCGGCAAAGGCATGGGCCAGATCCGGGTGCGGCTGCGCCTCCCAGGCTTTTTTCAGGATCCGCACCGCGTTGCGGGTCTTGTCCCGCGCGATATAGGCGCGGGCGGCCATGGCGGCGGCAGGCACCAGATCGGGGGACAGGCGGTTGGCCTCGATGGCCTGTTCCTGTTGTTCAATCGTGGCGCCTTTTTCGATCACGCCCCTGGAGGCCGACAGCGCCAGCACCGCGTCACGCCGCTTGAAGACATCGCGCGGCAGGGTACCGGTCTTCAGCTTGGTCGCAAGCGTCTTGCGCGCGCCTGCCCAATCCTCGGCCCGGGCCTGCAGGTGCAGCAGCGTATCCTGCACCTCTTCGTGCTTGGGGCGCAGGGCCAGCGCCTTTTCGGCCAGTTGCCGGGCGGTATCGGTGTCGCCATCCGACAGCTTCTGCTTCATGATCCCACGGATCCCGACGAAGCGCGTGTTCTGATTGCCCAGAAGCCGCTTGTAGGCCTCGGCGGCCTTCTTCGTGTCCCCGGCCATTTCGGCAGCCTGGGCGGTCAGGAGATCGGTCAGCTCGGGTTTTTCCAGATAGCGCGCCGCGCGCGAGGCCTTGGCCAGCGCCAGACGCCCCTCGCCCGAGGCCAGCGCCATCATCCCGTCCGACAGCGCCTGATAGCCCTTCGCCTCGCGCCCCTTGTCGAAATAGCGCGACAGCGCGGTTTCATCCCCATTGAGGAACCGCAGCGTGGCGACCAGCAGCGACAAGAGCTTGAAGAACAGCCAGACCAGCAGCACCAGAACAACAAGGGCCATCACCGATTGCAGCGCGCCAAGGGTGTATTCCGTGCCCGCAACGGTGATCTGCACCCCGCCGGCGGTTTCCATCAGGATCCCGGCGCCCAGGGCCAGAAGCGCGACGATTGCAACAAAGACGAGGATTTTCAGCAGTGACCAGAGCATGGCAGGGTCCCTATTTGGCGTTCAGGCTACGGGAAAGCTCGGCGGCGGCAGACACCGCTGCGATGCGGCTGCGGGCAGCGGCCTCCCAATCGGAAAGAGCCGCGCGGGCAGTGTCGGGCAGAGCGTCAAGTTCCGACAGCGCAGCAGCGATCTTGCCCTGATCGACAAGGGCACCCGCGCGGGACAGCACCGCATCCGGATCATCGCCTTCCCGTGGCGCAACCGACCGTGCGCCCAGATGGCGCTTGACATAGTCCATCACAGTCCCGCTGCCCTTGGCCTCTTCGCGTGCTGCGGCAAGGGCGGTGCGTGCGGCGGGGGCAAATGTGTCGCGCAGGCCGGTGAGGGTAGCCACGCCGCTCTCTGCCGGGCCGGTCAGCGCATCCGGGGCGGTCACGTTCAGGGCCTGCAGTTCAGCGATCAGGGCCGCATAACCGCTGCCATTGTCCAGAGCGGAGCGCAGATGCGCCAGGACTGTTTGGGCGCTGGCAATGCGCGCGGCCTCGGCGCTGGCGGCATCCATCTGGCGCGCCTCTGCCAGCATCTGTTCCACCTCGGCGCGCTGCGCGGCAAGGCTGTCCTGCAATTTCGCCAGCTGTGCATCCACGGCGGCAATCGCTTCCGGAGATCCGGCATCGGCGATCGGGCGCTGTTCCAGCGCGGCCAGCCGGTCGGTGATCGCCGCAAGCTCTGCCTGTAGGGTATCACTTTGCGGTGCAGCTTCAGCGGCGGCAGCAAGAGCCGCATCAAGAGCCTCTAGGCGCGCATTGAGCGGTGCCAGATCCGGGATAGCGAGATTTGAAACCTGGGACTGCAAGGCATCGAGATCAGAGCGCAGCGCAGCTTGCTGTGCCTCAATCGCGGCAACATCCACGGTGGGCGTTTTCAGGCTGGACGGCAGGACAGCATCCAACACGCCGCCCTGACCAAGCACAAAACCGATAACCGCTGCGGCAGCTCCGCCAAGCAGAGCGGCGCCGAACCCACCGCGTTTTTCCACGACACGTTCGATGACCTGTTGCGGTTCAGGCTGGGCGGGCGTGGTGTTTTCAGGCTCTGGCTCTGCGGTCGCTTCGGCTTCGGCTTCGGCTTCGGCTTCGGCTTCGGCTTCGGCTTCGGCTTCGGCTTCGGCTTCGGCTTCGGCTTCGGAAGCCTCAACGACGCTCACCTCTGCGCTGTCAACCGGATCCGGCACGTCCGTTTTGCCATCCTCGGGCGGCGTGACATCGACGATCTCCGCGTCCGTTCCATCATCCGGAGTTTTCTTCTCAGCCACGTCGACCTCCCACTCAAATAACACCGCCTCAAGTCTCGTACGATTCTCGCAGCGTTGTCGCTCAAATCCATGCGCGACACTACTGCCCGCGCGCAGCACCCTCAACCCGAACCAGCCGGGCTGCGGCATCACGAACCAGTGCAGCCATGGCATCGGCTTCCGGCGATGTACATACCTGCAAGTCCTTGCAGTTCAAGGCTTTCAGGGGCTGTTCCACCGCGTGACTGAACGCAATCAAATGCAAATTCGACGCATCCGGGCAGATCTCGGCGAAATGCCGCGCAGTTCGGGGCGAAAAAATTGGCACGATCAGCCTTGTCTGCGCGCGAAATGCGCGCTTTGCCTCATCACTCAGCGGCAAGAGGATCTGATCGTAGACCTCCTGACCCCGGCACGGCAGCCCCGCTGCGGCGAGGCGATCTGCCACATCCCCGCGCGTGTGGCGCCCATGCAGGTGCAACAGGGGGCATTCCGGGCGCAGGTCCTTCAGGGCCTCAATCAACTCCTCTGCCGTTCTGCCGACACTTTGCGCGGACCAGCCCGCCGCGCCCGCCTCTGCCGTGGTGCGGGCACCGACGCAATAGGCGGGCAGATCCACCGGGACACGCCCTTTGGCCGCCGCAACACCATTGCCAGAGGTAAAGATCAGCCCGGCAGTGTCCGATGCATCGATCTCTCCGTGGATGACCTCAATCTCCATCAGCGGGTTGTAGATCACCTCCAATTGCGCAGGGGTTTCAGCGGGCAGATCGGCCACGAAGCGGCGCGCCGAAGCCAGGGGGCGCGTCATCAATAGGCCCACGGCAGGGCTGGTCTTCGCATCGCTCACGTCACGCTCCCGGGATTGTTTGCGGCTGTCATAGGTGGTAGCTGCGGCGCGGAGCTGATGCAACGGTAGCCATATGACACAGAGCCTGACGATCCTCGGACTGGAAAGCAGCTGCGACGATACCGCGGCCGCCGTGGTGCGCCAATCCGATGGGGATATGGCCGAGGTTCTCTCTTCTGTCGTCTTCGGCCAGACCGAGCTGCACAGCGCCTATGGCGGTGTGGTGCCGGAAATCGCCGCCCGCGCCCATGCGGAAAAGCTGGATCTCTGCGTGATCGAGGCGCTGAAAGAGGCGGGCGTCAGCTTTCAGGATCTGGACGCCGTCGCGGTCACCGCAGGTCCCGGCCTGATCGGCGGCGTCATGTCCGGTGTGATGTGCGCCAAGGGGATCGCGGCTGCCACTGGCCTGCCCTTGGTCGGGGTAAACCATCTGGCGGGCCATGCGCTGACGCCGCGGCTGACCGATGACATTGCCTTTCCCTATCTGATGCTGCTGGTGTCCGGCGGACACTGCCAATATCTGATCGTGCGCGGCCATGAGGATTTCACCCGTCTGGGCGGCACCATTGATGACGCTCCGGGCGAAGCCTTTGACAAGACCGCGCGGCTGTTGGGCCTGCCGCAGCCCGGTGGCCCCTCGGTTCAGGCCGAGGCGGAAACCGGAGATCCCAAACGCTTCCGCTTCCCGCGTCCGCTATTGGATCGGCCTGACTGCAACCTGTCCTTTTCCGGCCTGAAAACCGCGCTGATGCGAATGCGCGATCAGATCGTTGCTGAAAAGGGCGGGCTGACGCGGCAGGACCGGGCCGATCTCTGCGCCGGGTTCCAGGCCGCCGTGGTCGACACCCTGGCCGAGAAGACCCGCCGCGCGCTTACGATCTACATGGAGGAAAACCCGGCCACTCCGACCGTTGCCGTGGCCGGCGGTGTCGCTGCCAATACCGCCATCCGTGCCGCCTTGCAGACAGTCTGTGCCGATGCGGGCGCCGCCTTCACCGCGCCGCCCCTGCGCCTGTGCACCGATAACGCCGCGATGATTGCCTATGCCGGACTTGAGCGGTTCAAATCCGGCGCCCGCGATGGGCTGGATCTGACCGCCCGCCCGCGCTGGCCGCTGGATCAGACCAGCCCCGCCCTGATCGGATCGGGCAAGAAGGGGGCCAAGGCATGAGCGTTTCGGTTCTCGGTGCCGGCGCCTTTGGCACGGCGCTTGCCATTTCGCTGGCGGGCAATGGGCCGGTCACCCTTTGGGCCCGCAGCACGACCCATGCAGATCAAATGGCACAGAGTGGCCGCAATGACGCGCGCTTGCCCGGTGTCGATCTGCCGGAAGACCTGCGCGTTACCTCCAATCTGATCGAGGCCGCAACGGCAGACACGATCCTTCTGTCCGTTCCGATGCAGAAGCTGCGCAGCCTGCTGAAAGACAACGCCGCAGTTCTGCAGGGAAAGGTCCTTGTGGCCTGCTGCAAGGGGATTGAACTGTCGACAGGACTTGGCCCCATTGCGGTCATTCGCGACTGCCTGCCGGATGCCCGGCCTGCGCTGCTGACCGGTCCCAGCTTTGCCGCCGATATTGCACGCGGCCTGCCCACCGCGCTGACGCTTGCCTGCGAGGACCGCGATCTGGGCGCCTCCTTGCAGGCAGAGCTGACCACGGCGAACCTGCGCCTCTATCGCACCACCGATACCGTTGGGGCGGAACTGGGTGGCGCCTTGAAGAACGTGATTGCCATCGCCTGCGGTGCTGTGATCGGTGCGGGTCTGGGCGAAAGCGCCCGCGCCGCCCTGATGACCCGTGGATATGCCGAGATGCAGCGCATGGCGCTGGCCTGCGGCGCCCGTGCGGAAACCCTGGCAGGGCTGTCGGGCTTTGGTGATCTCACACTCACCTGCAGTTCGGAACTGTCGCGCAACTACCAGCTTGGCCTTGCCATCGGGCGGGGCGACACCTTCGATCCATCGGTTACAGTCGAAGGGGCGGCCACCGCCCGCGCCACCGCCGACAAGGCCGCCGCGATGGGCCTCGACATGCCGATCACAAGCACTGTCGTGGGCTTGCTCGATGGTGACTTGACGATCCAGGACGCAACCGCTCAACTGCTGTCACGACCACTGAAAGAGGAATGAAATGCTTATTGCATTGATTGCACGCGATAAACCTGGCCACCTGGAAACCCGGAAGGCGAATCGCGCCGCGCATCTGGCCTATATCGACGAGACCGGAGCCGTGGCGCAGGCCGGGCCCTTGCTGGACCAGAACGGCGAAATGGTCGGATCGCTGATCATCCTGGATGTGG
The DNA here is from genome assembly GCF_028890025.1 of Phaeobacter sp. PT47_59. Lineage (NCBI taxonomy): Bacteria > Pseudomonadati > Pseudomonadota > Alphaproteobacteria > Rhodobacterales > Roseobacteraceae > Phaeobacter > Phaeobacter sp. PT47_59. The sequence continues at coordinate 50,346 of NZ_JARCJL010000020.1, read as the reverse complement.
AAGACATGGCCGCGGGCGAGACTTGGGCCGCGAATGATCCCTACAACAAGGCGGGCCTGTTTGAAGCGGTCGAGTTGATCACCTGGAAAAAGGTCGTCGGCTGATGGCCTATTGGCTGTTCAAATCCGAACCCTCGACCTGGAGCTGGCAAGATCAGCAAGCCAAGGGAGACGCGGGGGAGGAATGGGACGGCGTGCGCAATTACCAGGCGCGCAATTTCATGCGGCAGATGAAACTCGGCGATCGCGGCTTCTTCTATCACTCTCAAAAGGAGAAATCCGTGGTCGGTATCGTCGAGGTCTGTGCCGAGGCGCATCCCGACAGCACAAGTGACGACGACCGCTGGGACTGCGTGGACATCCGTGCGATCCGATCCTTTGAACACCCCGTCTCCCTGGCGCAGATCAAGGCGGATCCGCGCCTTGCCGAGATGGCGCTGGTCAAAAGCTCTCGCCTGTCGGTGCAACCTGTCACGGATGAGGAATGGCGCGTGGTCTGTGCCCTGGGCGGCACGAACGCCGAGTGAACCCGTTTCACGCCCGAAACGCAGCCCATAAACCGAAAAAGGGAAGACCCTGTGAAAGCAGGACCTTCCCTTCACCCCGCGTGCTCCGTAGCCACCACACGCGTATGAGAAATTCGGTTCCTGCCTTCCTGGCGGGTTGATCCCTTGATAGCCCGAAGGCGCTGGATCGCGCAACTGAATAGACCGGACAATACCTTTAAAATACGACGGGTATTGAGGCGATCTGCACCAAACCATTGACCGCGCCATTGAAGGTTTGCGCCGCGCGCGCCAAGCGGATAGGCAGGGGCAAAATCGCCGCAAGACCCGGATTCACCCGATGCCCCCAAAACCCGTCCGCGCCTGGCAACGCATGTTGTCCGGGCGCCGCCTTGACCTTCTGGACCCCACCCCCGTCGATATCGAGATCGAAGATATCGCCCACGGGCTGGCCTTTGTGGCGCGTTGGAACGGCCAGACCCAGGGCGATTTTGCCTATACCGTGGCTGAGCATTCTCTATTGGTCGAAACCCTGTTCACCCGCCTTTACCCCAAAGTGCCGGTGAAATGGCGCCTGGCCGCATTGCTGCACGATGCGCCGGAATATGTGATCGGCGACATGATTTCCCCGGTGAAGGCCGCGGTCGGCCCCGGCTATGAAGAGCTGGATCAGCGGCTGACCACGGCAATCCACGTGCGCTTTGGCCTGCCCGCCGCCCTGCCCAAGACCATCAAGTCCAAGATCAAACGCGCCGACAAGATCAGCGCCTGGATGGAAGCGGTGCAGATCGCGGGGTTTTCGGAAGCCGAAGCCAACAAGTTCTTTGGCCGCGTGGATCAGCAGGTCATCGGCGACCTTTCCATTCACCTGCGCCCGCCGGTCGAGGTGCGCCGTGATTTCGTGGCCCGCCACGCAGAGCTTCTGGCGCAGATCTAGACCTCTGCGCTTTTTGTCTCGCGCCGGGCGCGGCGGGTCCGGCGCGCCTCTCGGACCCTTTGCTGTTTGAACTCGGGCGATTCGATGAAACGGTCCCCGCCGCCAAACCCCTTGTCCAACAGGATCTGGCTGCGTTCTTTATCGCTCAGCACCGGCCATTTGGCATCGGGTGAAATGAACCCGTGTTGCGCCAGGGCCCGTCCGATCAGCGAATGATCAATCTCGCCAAAACTGTTGCGGCTGGATTTTGGCTTGTCCTTGGGCACCCATTCGGTCCTCAACCCGCCGATCACCAGCGGGGTGCACTTGCAGAAATGCGCCACGTTGGCCGCCAGGAGGTTGTGCGCGCCCGACCGCCGCCGCAGCACGATGGCAACCTTCTGATCCGGGCGGCCCACCATGGCATAGAGATGGATCGCCGACCCATCCGCAGCGATCACCTGTTTCGCAGCCTTGTAGCGCGCCAGCTGTTCCGACAGGCTGTGATCCTGCGGGTGAAAGATCTCATAGCCTTCGGCGCGCAGCCGCTCTTCCATCTGTTCTTCGCCCAGCAGCCCACCCTTGCCGAGGCCAAGCTTGGAGCGGGAGATATAGATCTTCTCAGGCCCTTCGGGTTTTACATCACGGGCAAAGCGGCTGTGCACCGCGTTGCGGAACTTGCGCGTGCCTTGGGTGATCTGCCCCAGGCCAAATCCCTGCCCCGGCACCACGAGTTCCTCCACCCGGCTCGGTTCGGCGACAACGCGGATCGGCAGGCCGGGCGCGAAAAGATCGATGAACTCATGCTGATAGCCGTGCGTTTCATCCCCGACAGAGGGGCGCTTGGGGATGAACAGGATCCCGTCCACCGGCTGATCGAGATGCGCCAGCGCCCATAGGCGAGAGGAGCTTTCCACCAGGAAATGCCCGAAATGCACCCAGAGCACACCGCCCCACAGCCAGCGCCCGGAAATCGTTTCCTTGATCTCCTCTGGCTGGTCCGGCGCGATGGTGATGGGGCGAAACTTGCGCCAGAGCGCAGCTTCGGGACAGTAGCTCCCATCGGCCTTCAGGACACCGGCCTGCTGCACGAGGGCGCTTTCGACCGGGGGCACAACGCAGGCGTCTTGCAGGGTCAGGATCTGTTCCGACCAGCCACCGCCCGGCAGCGGTTGATCTTCTGGTCCGGTGCCAAGCTCTGTCATCTGCCGTCCTACCGTGGAATGCGCCGCTTATTTCGGGCTGCGTTTGGCCAGGATCCGCTGCAGGGTCCGCCGGTGCATGTTCAACCGTCGCGCGGTTTCCGAGACATTGCGGTCGCACAGCTCGTAGATCCGCTGGATATGTTCCCAACGCACGCGATCCGCGCTCATCGGGTTTTCCGGCGGCGGCGGCAGTTCATCGGCCGAGGCCAGAAGCGCATTTGTGATATCCGTCGCATCGGCAGGCTTGGACAGGTAATCCGTCGCGCCGATCTTGACCGCGGCCACGGCGGTGGCGATGGCGCCATAGCCCGTCAGCACCACAACCCGGCTATCGGGGCGTTTTTCGCGCAGCACCTCGACCACATCGAGACCATTGCCATCCTCAAGCCGCAGGTCGACCACGGCATAGGCAGGCGGGCGAGCGGTGGCGATGGCACTGCCTGCCGCCACAGATCCAGCCGTCTCTACGTCGAAACCGCGTTTCTCCATGGCCTTGGCCAGGCGCCGCAGAAATGGTTCATCATCATCGACCAACAAAAGCGATTTGTCCGGCCCGATGTCCCTTTGCGTCGCTTCGCCCATGACCGCTCCTCCGCGTTCGTTCATCATATTCTTGTTTTTGATATTAAACGCCGGGTGGCAAAGGTCAAATACCAGAACGGCTTACATGTTGTCGATGAAACAGCCGATCTTGTCAGCAACCTGTTCGGGCGTGTCGTCGCGGCGGAAGAATTCCACAAAGCCTTCCTCGGGCAGGACCAGGTAGGCGAAGGTGGAGTGATCCACCAGGTAATACTCCTCGTCCCCGTCCTGTTTCTTGTAATAGGTCTTGTAGGCTTGGCTGGCGGCCTTGATCTGCTCGGGCGAGCCGGTGAGACCGATCATCTTCTCATGCATGTTATAGGCAAAATCCCCCACCACTTCGGGCGTGTCGCGTTCGGGATCGATAGAGATGAACACCGGAGTCACGCTATAGCCGCGCTCGGCCAGAACATCGATCGCCTCGGCATTGCGCGACACATCCAGCGGGCAGACATCGGGGCAGAAGGTATAGCCGAAGTACAACAGCGAGGGCTCGGTGATCACATCCTTGTCGGTGACCGTCTCGCCCTTGGCATTGAGCAGTTCGAAGGGACCACCGATGGCACCCGCGCCGCCGGCAATCTGGCTGCTGCGGCACTGGGCGAACTTGTCGTCACTATCGCCCGGTCGGGTCAGGAACCAGGTGCCCCCGGCCAGGGCGGCGATGAACAGGGCGGCAAGCAATGCGTAGAGACGGGTCATTTGATCACACTTTGCGACAGGGTTGAGTTGTTGATCGTTTGCGGCGCCAGACCTATCAAGAAACTCAGCCGATGCAACTGGCGCACGGCGTCACACCGCCGATGGCGCGTGATCGTGATAACGTGCGGCAAATCAGGAGGCCCGGATGAGCGAGACCCAATTTGGCCTGATGCAGGGCCAGGAGCGCAGCCACTGGATTCGTCTGCGAACGCTGATCCTGCTGCGATGGGTGGCCCTTGCCGGGCAGATCACCGCGATCCTGGTCGCCCAGTACATATACAAGCTGCAGCTGGAACTGATCCTGTGCTTTGCCGCGGTCGGGGTCGCGATCCTTGGCAATCTGATCGTCACCTTGATGTTCCCCGAGAACAAGCGACTTTCAGAATTTGAAAACTTCCTCATGGTCCTCTTCGACCTGCTGCAGCTGTCCTTTTTACTTTACCTTACCGGCGGCCTGCACAATCCCTTTGCCTTGCTGGTCCTCGCGCCGGTCACGATTTCCGCTGCCATGATGGGGCTGCGATCGACCCTGATCATCGGCGGAGCGGCGATCATTCTGGTCACGTTGATGGCCGAGTTTCACATCTCCCTGCGCACCGAACAGGGGTTCCTGTTGCGCATTCCGGATATCTTCGTTTTTGGCAACTGGACGGCCATTGTCATCGCCATCCTGTTCATCGGCGCCTATTCCTTTCGGATCAGCGCCGAAATCCGCAGCATGTCCGACGCGCTTGCCGCGACTCAGCTGGCGCTGTCGCGGGAACAGAAACTGACCGATCTGGGCGGTGTGGTTGCGGCTGCCGCGCATGAGTTGGGCACCCCCCTTGCGACGATCAAACTTACCAGCGCCGAACTTCTGGACGAGTTGGAAGACCGCCCCGACCTGCGCGAGGATGCCGCCCTGATCCGCGAACAGGCCGACCGTTGCCGGGATATCCTGCGCAGTATGGGACGAGCCGGAAAAGACGATCTGCACCTGCGTCAGGCGCCCCTGTCCACGGTGATCCACGAAGCCGCCGAGCCGCATGTAAATCGCGGCAAGACAATCATCTTCCACGAAGCACCGCTGGCCGAGGACAACCTGCAGCAGCCCAAGATCCTGCGCAAACCCGAGATCATCCACGGGCTGCGCAACCTCATCCAAAACGCGGTGGATTTCGCGGGCAGCACCGTCTGGATCGATGCCGCCTGGGATGATGACAGGATCACCATCACGATCAGCGACAACGGGCGCGGCTATCCCACGCAGATGCTGGGGCGGATCGGCGATCCCTTTGTGCGGCGGCGACGCAGTTCCTCGGAACGCAGACAGCGCCCCGCCTACGAGGGCATGGGACTGGGTCTCTTCATCGCCAAGACCCTGCTGGAACGCAGCGGCGCTTCCTTACGGTTTACCAATGGATCAAACCCACTGCCGGGCCTTGCCCTGCCGAAGGAACGGCGCGGCGCTATCGTTGAGGTTGTATGGCCTCGCGCTCAGGTTGACGCGATTCGCGGCGAGAACGCCGTTCCGACCGGAGAAAACAGACGAATAGAATTTTAACTATTCATTTTTTGGCAACTAATTAAACTTCGCTTAACCATTATTGGTGAACCATTGGTAAAACGATACGCTAGCAAGGCAGAACAAGATGCAGAACATCGTTTCGATCGAATGGTTGGTTTTGGCAGCCCTCTGTGCGGCAACCGCAGCCGTCGCGGTCTGGTGGCTGTCCCCCGGCACCCACGGCAAATCGCTGGAGCAGGACCTGCTGTCCAGTGACGGGCGGACCGATGCGGTGTTCCTGTTCGACGACACCACTCTGATTGGATGGTCATCGGGCGCGCGCAAGTTCATCGGCGAACATGCCGAAAGCTTCAGCTGGAACATGCTGCGCGATCAGCTTGCCCGCAACTATCCCGGCCTGCCGCAATCCCCCGGTTTCCTGAAGGATGTCGGCCCGCTGGTCCTCTCGGGTACCGCCGCCGCCGAAAGCCGCGAAGCGCACTGCGAATGGATCGACGGGATCACCCGCGTGCAATTGCGCCGCTCCACCCTGGAAGAGCAGAACCGGTCCCTGGATCAGGAGCTGACCACCCTGCGCGCCGCCGTCCATCAGGCGCCCTACCCGGTCTGGCTGCAATCGGACGAAGGCGCGATCACCTGGTCGAACCTTGCCTATGACAACCTCATCCACAAGATCCGCGGCCGCGAGTCGGACGTGACGGACCCCTTGTTCACCAATCTTGAAAAGCCGAAATTCAGCGGCAAGCCCGAGCGGATCTCGATCCCGCTGCCCGAGAGCAATAAGCAGCTCTGGTACAATATCTCCACCACGGAAACCGAGGCCGGCTGGCTGTGCCATGCGGTCGATGTGAACGCGGTGGTGGATGCCGAAGTGGCCCAGCGCAACTTCGTGCAGACCCTGGCAAAGACATTCGCCCAGCTCTCCATCGGTCTTGCGATCTTCGACCGCAACCGTCAGCTGGTTCTGTTCAACCCGGTTCTGGTCGATCTGACCGCCCTGTCGCCGGATTTCCTCAGCTCGCGCCCCAATCTGATGAGCTTTTTCGACCGCCTGCGCGATCAGCGCATGATGCCGGAACCGAAGGACTATACCAGCTGGCGCCAGCAGATCGAAGAGCTGCTCGCCGCCGCCGCCGAGGGCCGCTATCAGGAAACATGGTCGCTGCCGTCGGGGTCTGTCTACTCCGTGTCGGGCCGCCCGCATCCCGATGGAGCCATCGCCTTCCTCTTCGAGGACATCACCGCCGAGGTGACCCTCACCCGTCAGTTCCGCTCCGAGCTGGAGATGGGTCAGTCGATCATGGATCAGATGGACGAAGCCATCGCGGTCTTTGCCAATGATGGCACCATGACCTTCTCCAACACCGCCTATCACGGTCTTTGGAAGATGGATCCCGATGCCAGCTTTGCCAAAGTGTCGATCATGGATGCCAGCCGTGTCTGGCAGGACACCTGTGCTCCCACGCCGGCCTGGGGCGAGATCCGCGATTTCGTGGCCGCCAGCGAGACACGTCAGCCCTGGTGGGCAAAGGTGAAGCTGCGCGACGGCACCCCGCTGATGTGTAAGGTCACCGGCATCCAGAACGGCGCCACCATGGTCAGCTTCCGCAATCCGCAGGCCAGCCTGCCGCGCGCCGATCAGGAACGTTTCGCGATCACTGATCAGAGCTGAGATGCAATCCCGTCCGGCGCCCCATGCGCCGGGCAATCCCGCTTGCAGCGACGGGCCCACGAGGCCATTGTGTCGCCATGACGACAAGCCCTGCATCCTGCACCCTCCACACAGCCGAAGACACCGCCGCACTGGCGGAAAAGATCGCCGGGGCCGTAGGCCCGGGCGATTGCCTGCTTCTGGAGGGCCCCATTGGCGCCGGAAAGACCCATTTCGCCCGCCATCTGATCCAGTCCTTGCAGGATCCCCCCGAGGATGTGCCCTCTCCCACCTTCACGCTGGTGCAGACCTATGACGTGGCTGCCGGGGAACTCTGGCACACGGACCTGTACCGCCTGACTTCGCTGGACGAGATCGAGGAACTTGGTCTGATCACCGCCTTTGACGAGGCGATCACCCTGGTGGAATGGCCGGACCGGCTGGCCGAGCTGACCCCCGCCCATGCCCTGCATCTGACCTTTGCCCTTGATCCCGACGACGAAAACGCGCGTCAGTTGACGCTCGAATGGGGTGATAAGAAATGGCAGCCCCTGATGGAACGGATCTTGCCATGACAGACAGAACAGAGCTGATTACCACCTTCCTGGAGCAGGCCGGATACGGCAGCTGGACGCGCAGCCCGCTGGCCGGGGATGCCTCCATGCGCCGCTATGAACGGCTCAGTTCAGCGCAGGGGGAGACCCTGGTGCTGATGGATGCGCCACCAGAGAAGGGCGAGGACATCCGCCCCTTTGTCGAGGTGGACAGCTATCTGCGCGCACAAGGCGTCAGCGCACCGGAAATCCTGGCGGAAGATGCGGAAAACGGCTTTCTCTTGACCGAGGATCTGGGCGATGCACTGTTCAGCACTGTCATCCGTGACGACCCGAGCCAGGAAATGCTGCTCTACCGCGCGGCAACCGACCTGCTTCTTGCCCTGCATCGCGCGCCGGTGCCGGATCTCGCCCCGCTTGGCCCGCGTGTGATGGCCGAAATGGCCAGCCTTGTGATGACCTCCTACCGTGCGGGCATCCTGGGAGAGGAGAACGAGGTTCTGACCCATCGGTTCGAGGACCAGTTCGAGGACATCCTGCGCCACAGCGTCAAGGGCGACATGGTCTTCGTACATCGGGATTTTCACGCCCAGAACCTGTTGTGGCTGCCACAGCGAGAGGGCATTGCCCGCGTCGGCGTCATCGATTTCCAGGACGCGCGCACCGGCCATCCGGCCTATGATCTGGTCTCGCTTCTGCAGGACGCGCGTCGTGACGTGCCCGCCGGGGTCGAGATGCAGATGATCGACCACTATATCGAAGCATCCGGCGTTGATGCCTCGGGCTTTCGCACCGCCTATGCCGTGATCGGCGTGCAGCGCAACCTCCGCATCCTTGGCATCTTTGCGCGGCTGTCGCAGGAGATGGGAAAACCGCAGTACCTGGAGCTGATCCCACGCGTCTGGGCGCATGTCATGCGCGGGTTGGAGCACCCGGCCCTGGCAACCCTGTCAGACTGGCTGCGCAACGAATTGCCTGCGCCCAGCGCCGAAAACCTGGATAGGCTCAGATAGATGGACTGCGATCTTCCCCGTTCCGTGATGGTCTATGCGGCCGGTTTCGGCACCCGCATGAAGGCGCTGACCCGTGAGATGCCAAAACCGATGATCCCGGTCGCCGGGCGGCCGCTGATCGACCACACGCTGGATCTCGCCCGCGCGGTTGATCCCGAGCGTATCGTCGTCAACACCCACTACAAGGCTGCGATGCTGCAGGATCACCTGGCGCCGCAGGGTGTTCTGATCAGTGATGAACAGCCCACGATCCTGGATACCGGCGGCGGGCTTCGCCATGCGCTGCCGCTCTTGGGCGATGGGCCGGTCTATACCTCAAACTCGGACGCGATCTGGGCCGGGCCCAACCCGTTTCAGATGCTGCGCGCCGCCTGGGATCCGGTCCGGATGGATGGTCTAATGCTTTGCTTGCCACTGGCCCGCGCGGTCGGGCGCCAAGGTGGCGGCGATTTCTCGGCCGATGACACGGGGCGTATTTCATGGAGCGGCGATCTGGTCTGGGGCGGGGTTCAGATCATCAAGACAAACGGGTTGCATGCCATCGATGAGGCCGCCTTCTCCACCCGCCTGCTGTGGAACCCTATGATCGAAGCCGGGCGCCTGGTGGCCCTGGAATACCCCGGTCACTGGTGCGATGTGGGCCATCCCGAAGGCATCACCCTGGCCGAACAAATGCTGGCAGGTGCGCATGTTTGAGAGCCAAGACAAGCCCCGCGTCTTTGCTCTGCCCTGCGGCGTCGATTTCCCACGCGCGCTGGTCGATGGGCTGATCGCCCGCAGCGCGGGCCAGCCCCCCGAGGCGCTGGCCCGCGCCGAGGTGATCGTCAACACCGCTCGGATGCAGCGGCGGGTGCGTAGCCTGTTCGATGCCGGTCCCACATTGCTGCTGCCGCGCCTGATGCTGCTGACCGATCTGGCCCAGCGCGCGGCGCGCAGCGGTCTGCCCCCGGCCCTGCCCGCCCTGCGCCGCAGGTTGGAACTCTCACAGCTGATCGCCAAGCTGCTCGATGCGCAGCCGGATCTGGCCTCTCGCGCCTCGCTTTACGATCTCTCCGACAGCCTGGCGACGCTTTTTGATGAAATGCAGAGCGAGGGCGTCAGCACGGACATCATCCGCAATCTGGACGTTTCCGACCTCTCCGATCACTGGTCGCGGGCGCAGCAGTTCATTGCCATCGCCGATGAATTCGTGGACCGCACCGATGACGCCATGGATAAGGAAGCCCGGCAGCGGCAGGTGGTGCTGAGCCTGATCGAACAATGGCAAATCGCCCCGCCGCAGCACCCGGTGATCCTTGCCGGCTCCACCGGATCGCGCGGCACCACCCTAATGCTGATGGAGGCGATCGCCCGCCTGCCCCAGGGCGCCGTGGTGCTGCCCGGGTTCGATTTCGACCAGCCGGACCGCGTCTGGGCGGGGCTCGACGATCCGCTGATATCGGAAGATCACCCGCAGTACCGCTTCTACAAGCTGATGAAGGATCTGGAGCTGTCGCCCCGTGATGTGCAGCCCTGGACCATGGACAGCCCGCCTTTCCCGGCGCGCAACCGGATGGTTTCTCTGGCGCTGCGCCCGGCGCCCGTCACCGACGCCTGGATGAGCGAGGGACCAAGCCTGACCGATCTCGACCACGCCACGGATACGGTGACGCTGGTGGAGGCCCCAAACCCGCGGGCCGAAGCGCTCACCATCGCGCTGCGCCTGCGCCAGGCTGCCGAAGACGGGCAGAGTGCCGCCCTGATCACACCCGACCGGATGCTGACGCGGCAGGTTTCGGCCGCTCTCGATCGCTGGGACATCCTGCCAGACGATTCCGCCGGCCAGCCTCTGCAACTGTCACCACCCGGCCGCTTCCTGCGCCATGTGGCAGAGCTGTTCTGTCACGAATTAACACCGGACAGGCTGCTGACACTTCTGAAACACCCGCTGACCCATGACGGACCAGAGGCCGCACGCGGGGAACATCTGCGCCACACCCGCGACTACGAGTTGCACCTGCGCCGCAATGGTCCTCCCTTTCCCGATGCAGACAGCTTTGCCGCCTATGCCGCCGCGCATGAGTTGATGCCCGGCTGGGCCGATTGGCTGAGTGAACATTTCGCCGCTCAGACCGTCTTTGGCACCTTGCCCCTGACGGATTGGATCACCCGCCTGCGTGCACGCGCCGAGGGCATCGCCACGGGCAGTCAGGCAGATGGCAGTGGCACCCTCTGGGACAAGAAGGCGGGACAGAAGGCGCTAGAGGTTATTACCGATCTCGAAGACAACGCCCATTACGGCGGCGAGATGACTGCGCGCGACTTTGCCGATCTCTTGGGTGCGCTTCTGGCACAAGGAGAAGTGCGCGACCGCGATGCGCCCTATGGCTCGATCATGATCTGGGGCACGCTGGAGGCCCGGGTGCAGGGCGCCGATCTGGTCATCCTTGCGGGCCTCAAAGAGGGCAGCTGGCCCGAGGCTGCCAGCCCCGATCCCTGGCTCAATCGCCAGATGCGCCACAAGGCAGGGCTATTGCTGCCCGAGCGGCGCATCGGTCTGTCGGCGCATGACTTCCAGCAAGCCGTCGCCGCGCCCGAGGTCTGGCTGACCCGCGCCGTGCGATCCGAAGAGGCCGATACCGTGCCGTCGCGCTGGCTCAACCGGATGCAAAACCTGCTGCGTGGCCTGCCGGATCAGGGCGGACGTGCAGCATTAGACGCCATGCGCGCCCGTGGTCAGATCTGGCTGGACTGGGCATCGGCGCTAGAGGTACCACTGCCAAGCGATCCGGCCCAGCGCCCTGCTCCACGCCCGCCAGTTGCGGCCCGCCCGCGACAGCTGTCGATCACGGAAATCCCGAAGCTGATCCGCGACCCCTATGCGATCTACGCCAAACACGTGCTGCGCCTGAAACCGCTGGACCCCTTGATGCGCGAACCCGATGCACTGCTCCGAGGCATCGTGGTGCACAAGGTCTTCGAGGATTTCATCCGCGACAGCCGTGACAACCCAGATCTGCTGACTCCTGAGATCCTGATCGAACGCACCCGCGCCCAATTGCAGGCCGAGGTTCCCTGGCCCGTCGCCCGCAGCCTGTGGCTGGCCCGGATCGCCCGCATCGCCGAAAGCTTTGTTGCCGGTGAGCAGACCCGACGCGCCGCCGCGCTCCCCTCGGGGTTTGAAAAGAAGGGCACGGTGCGCCTGGATCCGCTGGATTTCCACATCACAGGACAGGCGGACCGGATCGACGTGGACGCGCGCGGTTGCCTGCATCTGTTCGACTACAAGACCGGTGATCCGCCGACCGATAAACAACAGCGCTCCTTTGACAAGCAGCTGTTGATTGAGGCCGCCATGGCCGAACAGGGCGCCTTTGCAGACTATGGCGCGGCGCGGGTGGAGCGCGCTGTGTTCATCGGCCTGAAATCCCCGATCAAGGAGGTGCCCGCCCCGCTGGCCGATGAACCTCCGGCCAAGGTCTGGTCCGAACTCAAGACGCTGATCGAGGCCTATTTCGACCCTGCGCAGGGATATAGCAGCCGCCGCATGGTGCACCGGGACGATTTTGCCGGGGATTACGATCATCTGGCACGCTACGGCGAATGGGATCGCAGTGACATGCCCAAGCCGGAGGATCTGACATGAGCGCTCCCCGCGATGCGGCCTCAGAGGCGCAGTTTCGCGCCGCGCGGCCCGATTCCTCCACCTGGCTGGCGGCCAATGCCGGATCGGGCAAGACCAAGGTTCTGACCGACCGGGTGGCGCGGCTTTTGCTGAAGGGCGTGCAGCCACAGCACATTCTGTGCCTGACCTACACCAAGGCCGCCGCCAGCGAGATGCAGAACCGCCTGTTCCAGCGTCTGGGCGAATGGGCGATGCTCGAGGATGTTGAGCTTGCCAATTCGCTGAATGATCTCGGCGCGGGCGATGTGGCCCATGGCGAGGGGCTGGCGCAGTCGCGCACGCTCTTTGCCCGCGCGATCGAAACGCCCGGCGGGCTCAAAATCCAGACGATCCATTCCTTCTGTTCCTCCCTGTTGCGCCGCTTCCCGCTCGAGGCCGGCGTCAGCCCACAATTCGCCGAGATGGAAGACCGCGCCGCCACGCTGTTGCGCGGCGAAATCGTGGAGGACATTGCCAAGGGGCCAGAGGCGCATCTGGTCGATGCACTCGCCCGCCACGTGGCGGGCAGCGATTTCGACGAGCTGACCGCCGCCATCTGTCAGCGCCGCGCCGAGTTTGCAGACCCCCTGGACCGCGCGGGCCTGCTGAGGCTCTTCGACCTGCCCGAACAGTTTGACGCCGCCACACTGGAAGCCTTGGTGTTCCTTGGCGGTGAGGCTGACCTGCTGACCCGCACCCGCGAAATGCTGGCGACAGGCGGCACAAACGATCAGAAGGCCGCCGCGAAATTGGCCGGGATCGGCACGCCCTCTATCGAAGATTTGCCCGTGTTAGAGTCTGTTTTCCTGACAGGCGCCAGCGCCAAAGAGCCGTTTACCGCCAAGATCGGCAGCTTCCCGACCAAGAAGCTGCAAAAGGACAATCCCGACCTGATGGATCGGCTTGAACCCTTCATGCTGCGGGTGGAGGATGCCCGCGCCAAACGGCTCGCCTTGATGGCGGCGGATAAATCCGAGGATCTGCACGCCTTTGCTTCCGTGTTCCTGCCGGAGTACGAGCGCCGCAAACAGCTGCGCGGATGGCTCGACTTTGATGATCTGATCCTGAAGGCCCGGGGCCTTTTGAACGATCCGGCGGTGGCGGCCTGGGTGCTCTATCGCCTGGATGGCGGCATCGACCATATCCTGGTGGACGAGGCGCAGGACACCAGCCCGGTGCAATGGGATGTGATCGAGAAACTGGCGCAGGAGTTCACCTCCGGTGCCGGGGCGCGCTCCGAGGTGGAGCGCACGATCTTTGTCGTCGGCGACAAGAAACAGTCGATCTATTCCTTTCAAGGCGCCGACCCGGATGCCTTTGACCGGATGCAGCAAGAGTTCGGGCAGCGTCTGGCCGAAACCGGCGCTGGCCTTCAGAACGCGGCGCTGGAGTTCTCCTTCCGCTCCTCGGCGGCGATCCTGAAACTGGTGGATCTGGTATTTCAGGACTTTCCCCGCGCAGGATTTCACAAGGACTCGCTGCACCGCGCCTTCAAATCCGACCTGCCGGGGCGGGTGGATCTTTGGCCTGCGGTGGACAAGCTGGACGAGGAAGAGGATCGCGACTGGACCGATCCCGTGGACCGGCCTGGCGCACGCCATCACACGGTGATCCTGGCCGAACGGATCGCCCGTGAGATCAAGCGGATGATCGATCAAAAGGTCACCATCCCCGAAGACGGCCCCACGCGCGGAACCTTCCAGCGCCGCCCGGTGCATGCAGGCGATTTCCTGATCCTGGTGCAGCGCCGGTCCGAGCTGTTTTCCGAGATCATCCGCGCCTGCAAGGCAGCCCGCCTGCCCATCGCCGGGGCCGACCGGCTGAAGGTGGGCGCGGAACTGGCGGTGAAGGATATCGCCGCGCTTTTGTCCTTCCTGGCAACACCCGAGGATAACCTGTCGCTGGCCGCCGCGCTGAAGTCGCCGCTGTTTGGCTGGTCCGAGCAGAGGCTGTTCGACCTTGCTCATCGCCGCAAACCGGGCAGCTATCTTTGGACGGCCCTACGGGAGCGGGCGGCAGACTTTCCCGAGACGATGGAGATCCTCGACGATCTGCGCGGGCAGACAGATTTCCTGCGCCCCTATGACCTGATCGAACGGGTTCTGACCCGGCACAAGGGGCGGCAAAAACTGCTCGGCCGTCTGGGCCCCGAAGCGGAAGACGGGATCAACGCGCTTTTGTCTCAGGCACTGGCATACGAGCGCACGGATATTCCCAGCCTCACCGGGTTCCTTGTCTGGATGCAGACGGATGATCTGGAGATCAAACGCCAGATGGGCGCGGCTGGCGATATGATCCGGGTGATGTCAGTGCATGGCTCCAAGGGACTGGAGGCGCCGATCGTGATCCTGCCTGACACCGCCAAACGCAAGCCGCCCATGGATGCCGAAATCATGGTGGCCGAGGGCGCGCCGCTGTGGCGGGTGCCGAAGGATCAAATGCCAGCAGCCATGGGGGCCGCCCGCGAGGCCGCGCAGGAAAAGCAGCGCAACGAACGGCTGCGGCTGTTGTATGTGGCTCTGACACGGGCTGAGAAGTGGCTGATCGTCGCCGGCGCCGGGGAGCTGTCGAAAGAGGGCGATAGCTGGTACCAGATGGTCGAAGGCGCCCTGCGGACCGGCGGCGGGGTCGAGGCCGATATGCCGGGCGGACCGGGCCTCAGGATGCAGCATGGCGATTGGGACGGGCTGGAGCTGGTCCATCGCGATGCGCCCGAAACCAAAGCGGTTTCCCTCCCGGATCTGTTCACGCGCCCTGCGCCCGCCTATGTGGCGCCCGAGGCGACCCTCAGCCCATCGGAGCTAGGCGGCGCCAAGGCCCTGCCCGGCGATCTGGGGCTGGAGGAAGAGGCCGCCAAGGCGCGCGGAACCGCCCTTCACCTGCTATTGGAACATCTGCCGGGCCAGCCCGAGGAAACCTGGCCCGCTCTTGCACAGGCGCTGCTGAACGGGGCTGAGATCGCCGAGACCCTTCTGGATGAGGCCAGCGCCGTGCTGCGCAATCCCGATCTTGCCCATGTGTTTGCACCGGAAACGCTCGCCGAGGTGCCTGTCACCGCCGCTATCGATGGGGTGCGCCTGCATGGGGTGATCGACCGGCTGATCGTCGGGGCCGACAGGGTTCTGGCAGTGGATTTCAAATCCAACGCCACCGTGCCGCAAACCCTGGCCGCCTGCCCTGAAGGATTGCTGCGGCAAATGGGCGCCTATGCCCTGGCGCTGGCGCAGATCTACCCGGAGAAAACCGTGGAAACCGCCCTGCTATGGACGCGCAATGCGACCCTCATGCCCCTGCCGCACGATCTTGTGACTGCGGCCTTTGCGCGGCGCGGGGAACCTTGACGAGTCCTTAAGCCCTACCTAGGTTCTGCAGCAAGTTGCCATTCATCTCAGGAGACATGAGCATGTCCACCGTAGCCGTCACCGACGAAACATTTGACGCCGAAGTCAAGAACTCCTCCGTTCCCGTAGTGGTGGATTTCTGGGCCGAATGGTGTGGTCCCTGCAAGCAGATCGGCCCCGCTCTGGAAGAGCTGGCCGCCGAATACGGCGACAAGGTGAAGATCGCCAAGGTCGATGTGGACAGCAACCCGAACTCTGCCGCCGCCATGGGCGTGCGCGGCATTCCGGCGCTGTTCATCTTCAAGGACGGTCAGGTTGTGTCCAACCGCGCCGGCGCCGCCCCCAAGGCCGCGCTGCAAAGCTGGATCGACGACAGCATCTGATCCCGCCTTTGAAGGTACGGATTTTCAAGGGGCGCCCAAGGGGCGCCCCTTTTCCTTGGCACTTGCCCATCGATCGAAAACATGTGCTTCGCTATTTCGACGTGCGGGAAAACACCATCTTCTGGTTGGCCAGCTTGTCCTGATCCCCGACCCAAGCGTAGCACAGCAGCGACGGGTTATGTTCGGCCACGGTGATGCGATGAAGCTGCCCCGGCGGGTTGAAGATCAAGGACCCCGGCGCATAGACGCCCTGGTCGTTTTCCGAAACGGCACCAGACAGGCAGATATAGCTTTCCGAGATCCCGTCATGGGCATGGGCAGGATAGGTGCATCCCGGCGCAAACAGCACCAATCCCAGGATCACCTCGTCGGTCATCACCGGGCCGGTGGGGCCGGCCAGTTCGGCATAGGCATATCTGCGCTCCAGCCCACGCGGCACCTTTTCATAGCCGTATTGCCAGACCAGATGGTCGCGCACGGCTTCGATCGCGCGGATAAAGGCGCCGTGACGTTCCTGCCGCCCATTGTCGAGCGCCCGCTGCAAATGCGCCGTCACCGGTTTGTCGACACTGGCACCGGCGCGCACTTCGGCATTGGATTTCAGAACCCGGCTGATCCGCTCGCGAACCATGCGCTGGTGGGCGCGGATCTTGACGCTGCCACCGGCCGACAGGCGACGATAGAGCTCGTAGAAGTCCCTGAGGAGATATTCCCATTCAGGGCATTCCCTGAGACGTGTCTGATCTGTCATGCCCCTGTCCCCTTTGTTGGCCTGCGCCAAACATGTCATCCGAGTTCACCGCCTCTATCTTCGGCGCGACGGCCTGGTGTCGCATTCGGAACCCAAAGCACTTCCGACCCTTTCCTCCGTTCTCCATTCCCGGCAAAGTGAGTGCAAAGAACAGGAGGATCCTCATGGCCAAAACCCGGGTATTGGTGGAGTTCGGCATGGGCACTTCCCTGCGCCGCGCCGATTACACCGAAGCGGCGAAACGTGCGATCAGGGATGCGCTGTGGCACAACTCGGTCAATATGGCCGAGCTGTTCGATTTCCCGAAGGAAGCGATGATCATCGATGCCGAGATCGGCGTGCAAGAGCCCGATCAGGTCGATGCAGAGGCCCTGAAAGAGATCTTCCCCTATGGTCGCCCCGATATCCGCATCAGCAAGGGCGGCCTTGATATCGACAAACCCGGCGGTGGCAAGACTGTCATCGCCAATGCCGCCGTGATCGTCTCGTTCCAGATGGAGGCCGTGTGATGGCAGACAAACGCATCATCCTGGAAATGGGTGCCGGCAACGACCTGTACGGTCAGGATTACACCAAGGCAGCCCGACGGGCGGTGCAGGATGCGCTGCATCATTCCTCGATCACTCTGTTTTCCGAACTGGGGATCGATCACAGTGAAATGCGGGTCGAGGTCACCATCGGTGTGCAAAACCCTGAAGCCGTGGATTGCGATCTGGTCGCCTCCGATCTGCCGCGCGGGCGGGCAAGGGTGCGGGCCGTGTTTGGCGGGCTGGATGTGGCGGGCGCGGATGGCAAGGCGCCGCATGTGATCGCCACGGCAGCTGTGGAAGCCTGGCTGCCGGATCAGGCGGGGCGTTTTCGCTGGTCGGAGTAGACCCCTACAATAGCGAAAAGCCGCCCTGGGATGGACGGCTTTACTAGCGATAAGATGTCATTGGAAAGTCTGCCTGTCAGATCTTTGCAATGTCGTCGCGGGTCAGACCGATATCGGTCAGCTGGGCGTCGCTCAGACGGGACAGAGCGCGGCGGGTGATGCGGGCTTCGCGCGCGTCACGGAATGCGGATTTTGCGTTGAGGACAGTATCCACCACGCGCAGAACGGCAACAGCGCCGAGCGGTGCATGGATGTTTGCAGTTGTGGCCATGTGAAGGCTCCTGAAATAGCGAAACCGGCCCCATGCCGGTTCTGAGGCCCATGTAGGAAACCAATGTGAGTCTCACAATTGCCGGTTTTACAGCCCCGATCTGCGTGTGATGCATAACAAATGAACAGTTTGTTAACTTTTGCCCCAGCACCCCCCTGCGCGATACGCCCAGATACAAGGTTGAGCATGCCGCCCCCAGCGCCCATATATGCTGCAACGAGATTGGAGGCGCATATGGCAGACGACCAGTTCCCCGGATGGCACGGGACCACCATTATCGGTGTCAAGAAAGACGGGCTTGTGGTGATTGCCGGCGATGGGCAGGTCTCTTTGGGGCAGACCGTGATCAAGGGCAGCGCCCGCAAGGTGCGCCGCCTGTCGCCGGGCGGCTATGATGTGGTGGCGGGCTTTGCCGGGTCAACCGCCGATGCCTTTACCCTGCTGGAGCGTCTTGAAGCCAAGCTGGAAGCCACCCCTGGCCAACTGGCCCGCGCCAGTGTGGAACTGGCCAAGGACTGGCGCACCGACAAGTACCTGCAAAAACTCGAAGCGATGCTCATCGTGACAGATGGCACCGACCTGTTGGTGATCACCGGGGCCGGCGATGTGCTAGAACCGGAACATGATGTGGCCGCCATCGGATCGGGGGGCAACTTTGCCCTGGCCGCCGCGCGCGCCATGATGGACAGCGACAAATCCGCCGAAACCGTTGCCCGTGAAGCCATGGCGATCGCCGCGGATATCTGCGTCTATACCAACGGTAACCTGACGGTTGAAACCATCGGGGCGGGTCACTGAGGTGTCGGACATCGACCGCAACGACCTGCGCGCCGCAGTTGGCTCGGGCCTGTTGAGCGAGGCCCAGGCGGCCTCGCTGCTGGCCCTGGCCCAAAGCCGCAAGGGCGCGCGGGAGAACCTCGCCGAAGGTGATGAGCCGTTTGAGCTGTTCAAGGGCTTCAACGAGATCTTCATCGTCATCGGCCTGTTGATCCTGGCCTCGGGCTGGGCGGCGGTCACAGCAACCAATCTGGCGGTCAGCGTCGGTGGCTATCAGGGCAAGACCGTCACCGCTGCCATCCTGGGTGCCGCGGTGCTTTGGGCCCTGTCCGAGTATTTCATCCGCCGCCGCCGCATGGTGGCCCCGGCGATTGCCCTGTCGATCCTATGGGCCTTAAATGCCGGGATGGGGCTGACAGCGCAGTTTTCCCAGCCCTTCATGATGGCACAGTCGGATTACTCCAGCATGCAACTGCCCATCGCGCTTTGCACCGGGGCGATTGCGATCTACTGGCTGCGGTTCAAGGTGCCCTTTGCCATGGCGCTGATCGCGCTTGGTGTCTTTGCGCTGGCGCTGTTGATGGGGGCGATCCGCATGGGGACCCCTGCGGATATCGGCGAATTCTTCCTGCTGTCCGCCTCTGGTCCCTTTGCCTGGATCACGCTGCTGGTGGGGCTTGCGGTCTTCATCGTTGCGATGGTCTTTGACATGAGCGATCCGCACCGGGTCACCCGCCGCTCGGCCCAGGGGTTCTGGCTGCATGTAGTGGCGGCCCCTGCCCTGGTGAACACCATCGCGCTCAGCCTGCTGGAAAACGGCAGCAACGGCGCGCATCTGCTGCTTCTGGCGGTGCTGGTCGGTTTTGCCTTTGTCGCCATCGTGATCGACCGGCGGTCCTTCCTGATCGCCGCCATCGGCTATAGCGTGACGCTGGCAGGCACCGTCTTCGATGGCGAAGGCGCTGCTTCCACCATCCTGGTGCTCGGCGTCTTCCTGGTGGCGCTGGGGGCCTTCTGGACCCGCATTCGCGCCGCGCTTCTTTCACCCTTGTCCGGGCTGGTGCCGCTGGATCGGCTGCCGCCCTCTCATTGATACGGGACTATACATGACTGACCTCACCCCCCGCGAAATCGTTTCCGAACTGGACCGATTCATCATCGGCCAGAAAGAGGCCAAGCGCGCCGTTGCCGTCGCCCTGCGCAACCGCTGGCGGCGCAAGCAGTTGGGCGATGACCTGCGCGACGAAGTCTATCCCAAGAACATCCTGATGATCGGCCCCACCGGCGTCGGCAAGACCGAGATCAGCCGCCGCCTGGCGAAACTCGCCCGTGCGCCTTTCATCAAGGTCGAGGCCACCAAGTTCACCGAAGTGGGTTACGTGGGCCGCGACGTGGAGCAGATCGTGCGGGACCTGGTGGATACCGCAATCCTGCAGACCCGTGAATTCATGCGCGAAGATGTGAAGGCCAAGGCCCATAAGGCGGCCGAGGATCGCGTCATCACCGCCATTGCCGGCGCCGAAGCCCGCGAGGGCACCCGCGAGGTGTTCCGCAAGAAACTGAAATCCGGTGAACTGGATGACACGGTGATCGAGCTGGAGGTCACCGATACCTCGAACCCGATGGGTGGCATGTTCGACATTCCCGGCCAGCCGGGCAGCCCCATGGGCGGCATGATGAACCTCGGGGATCTCTTCGGTAAGGCCATGGGCGGGCGCACAGTAAAGAAACGCCTCACCGTCGCCGAAAGCTACGAGGTGCTGATCGGCGAAGAGGCGGACAAGCTCTTGGACGATGAAACGGTCACCCGCACCGCGCTGGAATCGGTTGAACAGAACGGCATCGTCTTCCTGGATGAGATCGACAAGGTCTGCGCCCGCTCGGACGCGCGCGGCGGCGATGTCAGCCGCGAAGGCGTGCAGCGGGATCTGCTGCCGCTGATCGAGGGCACCACCGTCAGTACCAAACATGGGCCCGTAAAGACCGACCATATCCTGTTCATCGCCTCCGGCGCCTTCCATATCGCCAAGCCTTCGGACCTGTTGCCGGAACTGCAGGGCCGTCTGCCGATCCGGGTCAACCTGCGCGCGCTCAGCGAAAAGGACTTTATCCGCATCCTGACCGAGACCGACAATGCGCTGACCCGTCAGTACACCGCACTGATGGGCACCGAAGAGGTCAAGGTTACCTTCACCGAGGACGGCATCGCGGCCCTGGCCAAGATCGCCGCCGAGGTCAATCAGGCGGTGGAAAACATCGGGGCCCGGCGTCTTTACACGGTGATGGAGCGGGTCTTTGAGGAACTGTCCTTTACCGCACCGGACCGGGCCGGCGAGGCGATCACCGTGGACGCAAGGTTCGTCACCACAAACCTTGGCGAGTTGAGCCGGTCAAACGATCTCAGCCGCTACGTGTTGTAAACAGCAAGCAACCCGTAATTTCTGATCTATGCCGCTTGGAACCGGGCGGCATACATCCTATCCATGGTCCTGTTTGGTTTTGGACGGCGCAGATGCGGTATTTTCGGGTATTTCTCTATCTATTCCTGCTGGGCGCAGCGGCCTGCACGCCGCGCCCCTATTCGCCCACCATGCCCGAGGCGCTGGAGGTCGGCACACCAAAAACGGTCTTTGCCGCAACCATCCGCGACCCCCGCCCCGAGGGAGGGTTCGGGGTCGGGCGAACCGACGGCTATCACCTGCTGGAGCTGACGGTGTCGATCCCGCCGGAGCGCAAGCCGGGGCAGCTCATCTTCGGCGGCGAGGCCCCCGATCCCAACCGCGAGTTCACCATGGCCGCGCGCCGGGAATTCGACAGTCCCGCCGCGTTCTCGGCGCGGATAGATCATGAGCTGCAGCAGTTTGCGCCGGATGAGCGCGATATCACCCTCTTTGTGCATGGGTTCAATTCCACCCAGTCCGAAACCGCCTTTCGTGCCGCCCAGCTCACTCATGATATCGGCGTGCCGGGTGTCACCGTAGTCTATTCCTGGCCCAGCCTCGCCAGCCCGTTGGGCTATGCCTATGACGCCGACAGCGTGATGTTCGCGCGGGACGGCTTGGAGCGTCTTCTCAAGGACCTGAGTCGCACCAAGGCCCGGCGCGTGGTTCTGGTGGCGCATTCGATGGGGTCGATGCTGGCCATGGAGGTCCTGCGGCAGATCGAGATTGAAACGCCGGGCTGGGCACATAGAAATCTTGAAGGCGTCATCCTGATGTCGCCGGATCTTGACCTGGATGTGTTCAAAAGCCAGATGAGCCGTATCGATCCGGTGCCGCAGCCCTTCCTTGTTTTTGTGTCCCGCAAGGACAAGATCCTGACCCTGTCACAGCGCCTGCGCGGAACGCACAGTCGCTCGCGGCTTGGCAATCTGGCCTCGGTGGAAGAACTGAACACCCTGCCGATCAGCATCATCGATACAACCGCCTATGCGGATACGGCGGATTCCGGCCATCTGGTTGCAGGCACCTCCCCTGCCCTGCTGACCATCCTCAGTGCCGCCCGCGCAACAACGCAGGCCTTTGAGCGCGGCGGGCTTGTCTTCAACACCATCCTGCCGCCCCCCGTGGTCGAGGAAAAGCGCGTCAAGGATCTGTCGCTTGTACGGCTGGTTGACAGCCCGCGTTAAGCCGAGGCTCAGGACCCATTAATCCTACGCCACTGGCGCCAAATCCACGAGATATCAGGGGTTTGGCGCGCGCCGTGCATATGGCTCTATTCGCAAGCGTGACAAGCCACTGAGATGAAGTGGATTTGACGTCCTTCGGATTGGACGGAATTTCCGCCTGCTTGCCTCTCAATGCTTTGAAATAGAACCACTATTGCGGCAGCATTGCTCGTGAGCAGACAGTAATTCTGTCAAACCAGTGGCGTAGGATTAATGGGTCCTTAGCCTAACGACTGCGGCGCAGGTAGATGTAATAGGCGCCCTCTCCTCCGTGGCTGATGTGAGCC
Source organism: Phaeobacter sp. PT47_59 (assembly GCF_028890025.1). NCBI lineage: Bacteria > Pseudomonadati > Pseudomonadota > Alphaproteobacteria > Rhodobacterales > Roseobacteraceae > Phaeobacter > Phaeobacter sp. PT47_59. The sequence goes on along the minus strand of NZ_JARCJL010000020.1, from coordinate 27,717 downwards.
GGTGTCACCTGCAACACGGCCTGCGCCAGCGGGGGCAAGGCCAGCCATTGCGGCACCCGGTGGCGCAGCACGCCGCGCGGTGTCGGGATCGGTCCAGGCTCGTCCCGGTCCTTGCCCTTGCCGGTCACCACCAGCACCAACCGCTTGCCTGAGGCCTGCGCCGTGAGGATGAACCGCGTCAACGCCGGATGCGCCGTATCGACACGCATCCCGTGCAGGTCAAGCTTGCCCTCGGGGCGCAGCTTGCCGCGCTTCATCCGGCGATAGGCTTTTTCATCCATCTGCACGGGTGCTCTGGACAGGGACTGCGCAACCGGTGCCTTCAGATCGTGTTTGCCCGGTTTTCCCTGCGCCCGGCTGCCAATGCGAAACCCCTCGATCTGCGGTGCGGCATGGGCATGCGGGGTCTTCTTCGGCTTGGGTTTGGGCAGCGGCAGGTCCGGCGGCGTCGAATGACTGCCCGGATGCAGCTGCTCTGCATGTTTCACGACCTTGTGCCACAGGTCGATTTCTTCCGAAGTCAGCTTGCGGCGGGTCATCAGTAGCCTTCCGGCAGCATGGCATAGGCACGCTGGATCGGCAGCAGAACCACCATCCGCCCCGGATCGCGCAACCGGCCGGCCGCCTGTCCGGCTTCGTCTCCGGTGCCAAAGAAGATATCGGCGCGCTGCGCGCCCTTGATCGCCGACCCGGTATCCTGGGCAATCATCAAACGCCGCAGCGGCGATTCACCATCCTTTTCCACCCAAACCGGCGCCCCAAGAGGCGTGTACTTCGGATCGACCGCGATGCTGCGCATCGCCGTGACAGACCGGTTCATTGCCCCAAGCGGCCCATCGGTGGCGCGCACCCGGCGCACTTCGCGAAAGAACACATAGGACGGGTTGTGCAGCAAGAGTTCATGACCGGCGACCGGGTTGCGCCTGACCCAGGCCTTGATAACCTGGGCACTGACCTGATGCGCCTTGTAGATGCCTCGACGCACCATTTCCGCGCCAACCGAGCGATAGGGATGCCCGTTGGCACCGCCATAACCGACCCGGACGGTAGAGCCATCTTGCATGCGGATCCGACCAGAACCTTGTATTTGCAGAAAGAACAGCTCTACCGGATCATCGACCCAGGCAATCTCAAGTCCACGGCCATCCATCACACCGCTGGTCAGGATGTCACGGCGCGGCAGCCAAAGATCGGTCCGGCGCGCTTCCTGGGGCATGCGGTAGACAGGGTAGCGAAACCGGCCCGTCGGATAGCGGGAGCCATCCAGCTCCGGTTCGAAATATCCGGTGAACAGCGCGGTGTCCGCCCCATCCTGGATCAGCACGGGACGAAAGAACAGTTCGAAAAACCGCCGCGCCGCATCCGGTGTTTCGGATTGGGCTTGTGATTGAGCCAAGGCGCAAAGGCTTTGCCAATCGGGATCGTCCAGATCGGCGCAGGTGCCCAGGAATACCTCCAGGGCCTCGGCGTGATTGTCCTCTTCCCAGCCCTGAAGCTGGGAGAAGTTCAGCAGGGAATAGGCAGTCTCGCCGGTTGCGCCCGAGGCGGTCATGGCAGCGCCAAGAATGGCTGCTGCCCGCAATGCCGCCCGGAGCGCACCAATCATGCGTCCGTAGCCACCAGTTGCCAGTTCGGATCGCTTGCGCCCATGGCGCGGGAGAAGGTCCAGGTGTCCTTCAGGCGCTTGATGGCCTTGGGGTCGCCCTCGACGATCTCACCCTCCGCGTTGCGCACCACCGAAGTCATCTCGGCAACGAACCGCATGGTGATTTCGGCAGTACGGGTCGCCTCGTCAAACCGGGCGTCCTCGACCGCGGTTTCCCGCACGCCGATGAATTCGGCCTCGATGGTCAGCCCCTGATCCTCGCGCTGTGCCACGGCATCGACAAAGCTTTCATAGACATCTTCGGCCAGGAAGGGCTGGATCTCATCGAGATTGCCGTTTTCAAAGCCCATCAGGATCATCTCATAGGCACCGCGCGCGCCTTGGACGAAATCCTGAACCTGGAAGGAGGACTCGGTCCGTTTCATCGCGGCAAGGGCCTCCGCCTGTGGCGAGCCTTCGGCGACGTAATCGATGATATCGCGGTCGGGGCCGCCTTCGATCACCTCGAACCCCGGGCGTCGTTTCTCGGCCGCAGGCATCTGCGGCGGCGTTGGCTTTTCGAACCCGTCACGGGTGCCCAGGACGCTTTTCAGGCGCAGGATCAGGAAGACGGCAATGCCGGCCAAAACCAAAATCTGAATCAAGGGCGACTCCATGTGAACCTCTTGCTAGGCAACCAAGCCTTGTTTGAAACCAAAGCGGACTGCTCTTATGTAGGTGACGGGTGGGGCCAAGTCCACCATCCAGCGCAAGTTTAAAGGACCCCAAGATGTATCTTTTTCTGGCCTTTTTGATGGTGCCACTGATTGAAATCGCCCTGTTCATTCAGATCGGCGGCGTGATCGGCCTGTGGCCGACGCTCGCAATCGTGGTTCTGACCGCCATCCTGGGGACGTCTCTGGTGCGCTCGCAGGGGCGGTTGGCGATGGGTCAGCTGCGATCCTCTTTCCAGACCCTGTCCGATCCGGCAGAACCCCTGGCCCATGGTGCGATGATCCTTTTTGCCGGCGCGCTGCTGCTGACACCTGGTTTTTTCACCGACGGGGTCGGGTTTGCCCTGCTGATGCCCCCTGTCCGCATGGCGGTGATCCGTTACCTGGGCAAGAGGATCACGGTTGCGCAGTTCGAAATGGGCAGCATGCATCAGCGCAGCGCCGGTCACGATCCCCGTGGGCCTCATCATCGCCACCATCCGGGCGGGAGTGGCGACGTGATTGACGGCGATTTTGAAGACGTCACGCCAAACAGGCCCACGGACCGGCCTTCGGGCTGGGTCAAGGGGCCGGAATAATCCCAGATATGACAGGGAGGTCACATACTTCGGCTGACCGTTGAGCTACCTGCAACAAGCTGATAAGCAATCTCCAAAGTCATATTTTCAGGAGTATCTCCATGGCCGAGAATGGCACCACCGAGGGCGCAGCAGCAGAAGCCCCGCAGCAGCCGCAAGTCCAGATGAACGTTCTGGGACAGTTCATCCGTGACATGTCCTTTGAAAACGTCATGGCCCAAAAGGGTGCCGGCGGCGAGGTACAGCCCGATGTGAACGTTCAGGTCAACCTGGACGCCAAGAAACGCGCGGTCGAAAACCAGTACGAGGTGATGACCAAGCTGATCGTCGAATCCAAGAACAAGGAAGGCGGCGACGTTCTTTTTGTTCTGGAAATCGAATATGTCGGCGTCTTCAACATCCAGGGCGTGCCGGATGAGCAGCTGCACCCCTTCCTGCTGATCGAATGCCCGCGCATGACCTTCCCCTTCCTGCGCCGCATCGTATCCGACGTGACCCGCGACGGTGGTTTCCCGCCGCTGAATCTCGACAACATCGATTTTGTCGCGATCTACCGCAACGAACTGGCCCGCCGTCAGGCAGAAGCCCAGCCGCAGCAGTAAATCCTTTTACTCAATCGAAAATCAGGCGCTGTCGGCCATGCCGGCAGCGTTTTTCTTTGCCCGAACCGGCGGTTTAGGATTGCCCGGACGCCCAAAGAGCGCCGTCGCCCAGTTTCTCCACAAAGGCGTCATGGGCCTCTTTTTCCTCGGCCGTCAGCCGCGCGGGCAGGGGGGTCGGGCGCGGGGTCGGGCGCCAATCCGATTGGGCAGTAGCGCCATCTGCACCTCGTCCACCGGTCGAAAGCGCAAAATCCGGCTGCCGACCGCCGATCAGCTCTAGATAGACTTCGGCCAGGATTTCCGAGTCCAGAAGCGCGCCGTGCAGAGTCCGGTTCGAGTTGTCGATACTGAACCGGCGGCACAGGGCATCCAGCGTGGCCGGCGAGCCGGGGAACCGTTTGCGCGCCATGGCCAGCGTATCAATCGCCTGATCCATCGGCAGCTGCGGCAGGTTCATCCAGCCCAGTTCGGCGTTGAGGAACTTCATGTCAAAGCTGGCGTTGTGAATCACCAGCCGCGCGTCGCCGACGAAATCGAGGAAGCTCTGGCCGATCTTGGCAAAAACCGGCTTGTCGCGCAGGGTCACGGCACCGGGGGCAGGGGGCTGCGGCGGGCTCAGCAGATCCGGACCGATACCATGGACGCCAAAGGCCTCTTCCGGCATGTCGCGTTCGGGGTTGATGTATTCGTGGTAGGTCTTGCCGGTAGGCATGTGGTTATACAGTTCCACCGCACCGATCTCGACGATGCGATCGCCGGAAAAGGGATCAAAGCCCGTGGTTTCGGTATCCAGAACGATCTCACGCATCTGCCATCTTTCCCCTGATATCCTTCAGGATCTCTTCCACCTGCGCACGGGCGTGCTCCATCGTGTCGGTCTCGATCACGTAATCGGCACGGGCGCGTTTGTCTTCGATTGGCATCTGCTTTTGCAGGATCTGGGTGAATTGCTCAACCGTCATGGTGCCGCGATCCAGTACCCGTTGTTTCTGGGTTTCGGCGTCCACCCAGACGCAGGCGACCGCATCCATCGCCGCCTCGCCACCCGTTTCGAAAAGCAGCGGAATATCAAAGACAAGGATGTCGCTGTCCGCATTGCGACGGAATTCTGCACGGTCCTCGGCCACCAAGGGGTGAACGATTTTCTCAATGGTGGATAGGGCAGAGGGGTCGCGAGAGATGATCTCTTTCAGCGCGCCGCGGTCCACCACACCATCTTTGATTGCCTCGGGAAAGGCTTCAGCCATCGGCGCAACCGCCGCGCCGCCCAGGCCATAAAGACGGTGCACCGCCGCATCCGCGTCCCAGACCGCACAGCCAAGCTCGGCAAAAATCTTCGCCGTGGTGCTTTTGCCCATGCCGATGGAGCCGGTCAGACCCAGAGAAAACCTCATGCCAGCGCCGCCGCGCGGGTTGCCTCATCCACCTTGGGCCGTTGTCCGAACCAGCGTTCAAATCCGGGAACCGCCTGATGCAGCAGCATGCCCAAACCATCGACCACGGTGCAGCCGGCATCCTCGCCGGCCTGGATCAGATCGGTCTTGAGCGGTGTGTAGACAAGATCCGTCACCACGCAGCTGGTCTGCAGCCCGTCCATCGGCACCCGCAGGGGGCGTTTGCCCTCCATGCCCAGTGATGTGGCGTTGACCACCAAAGAGGCGTCCTCCACCGCATTGCCAGCCTTGACCCAGTCGATAACCTGGATGCGCTTGCCGAACTCCTTGCGGAGCTGATCCGCCCGTTCGCGGGTGCGGTTGGACAGCATGATTTCCGGCACGCCGGCTTCGACCAAAGAAGCAATCACAGCACGACATGCACCGCCCGCACCCAGCACCAGAGCCGGGCCGACATTGGGTTTCCAATCCGGTGCGCCTTGATGGAGATTGGTAATGAAGCCGTAGCCATCGGTATTGTCGGCCAGGACGGATCCGTCTTCGCGGAAGATCAGCGTGTTGGCAGCCCCCATGAGTGTTGCGCGATCCGTCACCTTATCGGCGATCTGCATGACCGCTTCCTTATGCGGGATGGTGACATTCGCCCCGACAAACCCCGCCTTGGGGAGGGAACGGATGACCGTTTCCAGATCTTGCGGCTCTACATGCATGGGCACGTAATAGCCTGCGATCTCGTAGGTTTTCAGCCAGTGGTTCTGGATCTGAGGAGAGCGTGAATGGGCCACCGGGCAGCCAATGACCCCGGCCAGCGGTATCTTCCTGTCGCTCATTGATCGATAACTCCCTGCAGTCCCAGGTAGTTTATAAGTTCAGTCAGCGGTAATCCCAAAACGTTAAAATAGCTTCCCTCGATACTGGCAAAGAGACGCACGCCTTCTTCTTCCAGCTTGTAGGCGCCGACGGCGTGACGGATGCTGTCCCAGTTACGCGTCACATAGTCCTGCAGATAGGCATCTGAGGCCTTGCGCATCAACAGGCGCACCTGTCCGACGTGACGCCACAGGGGCTCTCCATCGCGGTAGATCACCGCCGCGGACAAAAGCATATGACGATGCCCGCGCATGTCGCTAAGCTGAGACAGCGCCTCTTCGGGAGTTTTTGGCTTGGACAGCAGGTGCCCCTGGAAATCCAGCACCTGATCGCAGCCAATCACCATGCGACCGGGATGTTTGCCGCTGATCTTGCGCGCCTTTGCTTCGGCCAGGGCATCAGCGATATCGCGCGGCGGGGCCCCTTCGGCCAGAAGCGCGGCCTTGATGCTGTCTTCATCCAGACGCGGCACATCGCAATCAAACGGAATGGCGGCCTGACGGAGAAGGTGCGCCCTGATCTCGGACCCGGACGCCAGCACTATGTGGGCAGTCATGTGGAAAACCCCGTGGGTAATAGGTTCGCAGTATTGGCATGTTTTGTATGGTTTTCCCCCGGTTTGGCAAGCCCACAGACGAAGTGTCGATTTCATCCCGACTGTACCGCGATTCGTCCCGCGTGGATTGGGATAACTCCGCGCATGGGGATATCTGAGACTCCCGCAAATGATCCCGGGGTTATCCCCATGTTTACCTCGGTTAACAACTCGTTAAGAACACATGAAACAAAGGCCCTTAAGGGTTTATTCACCATTTTCACCCTGTGCCGCATGGCAAGTTGTCCACGCTGGGGATAGGCATGGGAAGGACTGAAGTATCCACGGAAATCCCTATGCCCTACAAAAACATCATCCTTTAAATCTTTCTTTATTATTTTAGGGTGCCCCACGAGAGAGCAGGAAAGAGAGAACCCATGAACCTGACAGACTGGATGTATGTCCTCTACCCCTATGCCAAGTCACTGCACATCATGGCGGTGCTCAGCTGGATGGCGGGTCTGTTCTATCTGCCACGTCTGTTTGTCTATCACGTGGAAGAGGCTGAGAAGGTTCAGGATGCCATTCCGATCTTTCTGACCATGGAACGCAAGCTGATGAAAGTGATCATGAGCCCGGCCATGCACACCGCCTGGGTCGCCGGTCTGTTCATTGTCTTCACACCGGGATTTGTCGACTGGTCCTCTGTCTGGCCCTGGACCAAAGGGATCAGCGTCATCGGCATGACCCTCTATCACATGTGGCTGAAACGGCAGATCCGGGTCTTCGAAGAGGATCGCAATCAGCTGACCGGTCGCCAATTCCGGATGATGAATGAGGTGCCCACCCTGTTCATGATCGTCATCGTGGTCTCTGTGATCTTCAAGTTCTGATCACGACCCCTCTGACAGCGTCGGAGCGGCCCGTAGACGCGATGTTTGACTCATCTGGACGTTCCGCTTATGAGAGGGTCCAAACGGGCCCGTCCGGGCACTCGTGTCTTCCGTATTCAATATGACTGCTTTCCCCGGCCAAAGGGGAAGAGAAGGTTTATTCTGATGACTAATCAAGCCCTCAACCTGTCCGACCTCAAAGCCAAGAGCCCCAAAGCCCTTCTGGCCATGGCGGAAGAGTTGGAGATCGAAAACGCCTCGACCATGCGCAAGGGCGAGATGATGTTCCAGATCCTGCGCGAACGCGCGGATGAAGGCTGGGATATCGGCGGTGACGGTGTTCTTGAGGTGCTGCAGGACGGCTTTGGCTTCCTGCGTTCGCCCGAGGCGAACTACCTGCCGGGTCCGGACGATATTTATGTCTCGCCCGACATGATCCGCCAGTATTCCCTGCGCACCGGCGATACGGTGGAAGGCCAGATCAAGGCGCCGCTGGAAAACGAGCGGTATTTTGCCCTGACAAACGTGACGAAGATCAACTTCGAAGAGCCGGAAAAGGCCCGTCACAAGATCGCATTCGACAACCTGACGCCGCTTTACCCGGATGAGCGCCTGAAGATGGAGATCGAGGATCCCACCATCAAGGACAAATCCGCCCGCGTGATCGACCTGGTTGCGCCGATCGGTAAGGGCCAGCGTTCGCTGATCGTGGCGCCGCCCCGGACCGGTAAGACCGTGATCCTGCAGAACATCGCCCACTCGATCGAGAAAAATCACCCGGAATGCTATCTGATCGTCCTTCTGATCGATGAACGCCCGGAAGAAGTCACCGACATGCAGCGGTCGGTGAAGGGGGAAGTCGTCTCCTCCACCTTTGACGAACCGGCAACCCGTCACGTGGCGGTTTCGGAAATGGTGATCGAAAAGGCCAAGCGCCTGGTCGAACATAAACGAGATGTTGTTATTCTTCTCGACTCGATCACAAGACTTGGTAGGGCCTTTAACACCGTGGTGCCGTCTTCCGGTAAGGTTCTGACCGGTGGTGTGGATGCAAACGCGCTGCAACGGCCCAAACGGTTCTTCGGTGCGGCCCGGAATATCGAAGAGGGTGGCTCGCTGACAATCATCGCAACCGCGCTGATCGATACCGGCAGCCGGATGGATGAAGTTATCTTTGAAGAATTCAAAGGGACGGGTAACTCCGAACTGGTTCTGGATCGCAAAATTGCCGATAAACGCGTCTTCCCGGCGATCGATATTCTCAAGTCCGGCACCCGTAAGGAAGACCTTCTGGTTGACAAGGCGGATCTGGCTAAGACCTTTGTTTTGCGTCGTATTTTGAACCCAATGGGGACAACGGACGCAATCGAGTTCCTGCTGTCCAAGCTGAAGCAGACCAAGACGAACTCTGAGTTCTTCGACTCGATGAACACCTAAGATTAGGTTTCAAAGAAAGGAAGGCCAGACATGGATACGATCTTTGCCTTGGCCTCTGCCCAGGGAAAGGCCGGAGTCTCCGTTGTGCGGGTTTCCGGCCCGGATGCTTTGTCCGCGCTCGAACAGCTGTGCACGGTTCCCGTAGCAGTGCCAGGCCGTGGTTTGCGCGGTCTGCGCGATCTTTCCGGTGAACATCTGGACGAGGCTCTGGTGCTGACCTTTCGGGCTCCGCACAGCTTTACCGGCGAAGATGTTGTCGAACTTCAGGTGCATGGCAGCACGGCGGTTGTGAGCGCATTGCTTGATACGCTGGGACGAATTGCCGGTCTGCGTGTGGCAGAGCCCGGGGAATTCACCCGCCGAGCCCTGGAAAACGGCCAATTGGATTTGGCTCAGGTGGAAGGCTTGGCGGATCTTATTGACGCCGAAACCGAAGCCCAAAGGAAACAGGCGCAGTTGGTCTTGTCCGGGGAATTGGGCAGGTTGGCTGAACGCTGGCGGAAGGACCTGATCCGCGCGGCCTCATTGATCGAAGTCACCATTGATTTCGCGGATGAGGAGGTGCCGGTTGACGTCACTCCGGAAGTCTCTGCCTTGTTGTCCGCTGTTCAAAAGGACCTGCAGGCAGAGGTCAACGGTGTGAAAATCGCTGAGCGAATCCGGTCTGGTTTTGAGGTAGCGATTGTCGGAGCACCAAACGTTGGGAAGTCGACATTGCTGAACGCGCTTTCCGGTCGGGACGCTGCCATCACATCGGAATATGCCGGCACAACGCGGGATATTATTGAGGTCCGAATGGATCTTGGCGGGCTTCCCGTTACACTGCTTGATACAGCTGGTCTGCGCGACACGGACGATCACGTCGAAAACATTGGTATCGCTTTGGCCCGGAAAAGAGCAGAGCAGGCCGACATCAGGGTTTTTCTGGCAGAGCCGGAAGAGACCTTGGATGTGGCAATGCGCCCAGGGGATCTTCGCCTGGTACCAAAGGCGGATCAACGGGATGGGTCGGTAGAAGGATCGATCTCGGGTAAAACGGGGCAGGGGATTGATGCCTTGGTTGCTCATCTCTTGTCAGAGCTGAAAGAGCGATCATCGCAGGTGGGTGTAGCCACTCGAAATCGTCATCGCGATACGTTGTTTTCCGCGCTGGAAAGCCTAGCTCAGGCGCAAGCTGTTCTGGAGCTGGGACCGGACCACTATGAGTTGGCAGCAGAGGATATGCGATCTGCAATTCGCGCGCTGGAGATGTTGGTTGGTCGCGTGGGTGTCGAAAACTTGCTGGATGAGATTTTCTCCAGCTTCTGTTTGGGTAAGTAAGGAGTGTTTCACGTGAAACATTCGAACTACGATGTGATTGTTGTCGGCGGTGGACACGCAGGGACCGAAGCCGCGCACGCTGCTGCCCGCATGGGGGTCAGAACTGCTCTGATCACATTGCGAAAAGACGGCATCGGCGTGATGTCCTGCAACCCGGCTATTGGCGGCTTGGGGAAAGGCCACCTTGTTCGCGAAATTGATGCCATGGATGGCGTGATGGGTCGCGTGGCCGATCTTGCAGGCATTCAGTTTCGCTTGCTGAATCGGCGTAAAGGTCCGGCCGTGCAGGGGCCACGAGCGCAATCTGACCGGGCGATCTACCGCAAAGAGATGCTGCGCCTCACCGAAGAGCAGAATAACCTGGATATCATCGAAGGGGAAGTCACTGACTTTGTGATGGAGGGAGAGGCCGTCAAGGGCGTGGTTCTCGCCGACGGCAGCCAGATTTCCTCATCCGCAGTGATTTTGACTTCTGGAACATTTTTGCGCGGTGTAATCCATATCGGTGATGTATCACGACCAGGTGGTCGCATGGGTGATAAACCATCAATCCAGCTTGCCGAGCGTCTGGTCAGTTTTGAACTCCCTCTCGGACGGTTGAAAACCGGCACGCCACCGCGACTGGATGGAAAGACAATCGACTGGAGTAAGTTGGAAAGTCAGCCCGGTGACGATGATCCGACGTTCTTTTCATTTACGACAACGCAGCTGAATGCTGCCCAGGTGTCCTGCGGCATTACGCATACCAACGAGAAAACCCACGACATCATCCGACAGAACCTTGATCGCTCGGCGATGTATGGTGGACATATCGAAGGGGTTGGGCCGCGGTACTGTCCCTCGATTGAGGACAAGATCGTTCGGTTTGCGGATAAGACATCGCATCAGATCTTCTTGGAACCAGAAGGCGTGTCGGATGACACGGTATATCCTAACGGTATTTCCACAAGTCTGCCCGTTGACGTGCAAGAGGACTATGTTCAATCGATCTTTGGTCTGGAAAACGCTCGGATCCTGCAGCCGGGCTACGCGATTGAATATGACTATGTCGATCCACGTGCTTTGACGCTGGGCCTTGAAGTCAAGTCGGTACCCGGATTGTTCTTGGCAGGTCAGATCAACGGTACCACAGGCTACGAAGAGGCAGCTGCCCAGGGCCTGGTTGCGGGCTTGAATGCGGCGCGGAGATCAAAGGAAGAAGAGCCGGTCCATTTTGGCAGATCCGAAAGCTACATCGGCGTCATGGTCGATGACCTGACCACAAATGGCGTGACCGAGCCCTATCGCATGTTCACATCCCGGGCCGAGTTCCGACTGTCCCTTCGGGCAGACAACGCTGATCAGCGGTTGACTCCGAAAGCAATCGAACTCGGTTGTGCGTCGGAAGAGCGAAAACGGTTGTTTGGGTCAAAGGCCGAAAGGTTGGAGGTTGCGATGGAGCAGCTGACCGGAAAAACCTTTTCCCCGAAACAGATTGCAGCCGTTGGCATACGAATCAACCAGGATGGCAACAAACGCACGGGATTGGAGGTTCTGGCCTTCCCGGACGTGGTATTCGAAGACGTTATCCCGCTGATCCCCGAGTTGGACAACAGCCACGACGTGATCCGTCGGCAGGTGGAGCGTGACGCGCTCTACGCAAACTATATCGAACGCCAAAAGCGGGAAATAGCTGCTTTGAAACGGGACGAGGACTATCTGATTCCGAGCGGGTTCATTTATGCAGGGATCGAAGGTCTATCTGCTGAACTCCAGCAAAAGCTTACAAAGACACAGCCGGAGAACCTGGCACAAGCGGCTCGGGTGGACGGGATGACTCCGGCTGCCTTGGCTTTGCTGCTGGCACGGTTGCGTAAGGAACCCCGTCGTCGGAGCGCGGCAACATGAGTGCAGAGGATCTTCTGGGTAAGCTGAATGTTTCACGTGAAACAATTGACCGGCTGAAAGTTTTCGAAAGCACCATTCGAAAGTGGAACCCCAAGATCAACCTGGTTTCGCGAAGTAGCCTGGAGGATCTTTGGACGCGACACTTTGTGGATTCGATCCAGGTGTTCCGCTGTGCAACGCCGCCCGATCATTGGGTGGATATCGGAAGCGGGGGAGGGTTTCCGGGGGTGGTCGTCGCGATCCTAGCGGCAGACGAATCGCCACAAACACGCGTGACGTTGATCGAATCAGATCAACGAAAATCCGCCTTTCTTCGGACTGTAGCCCGCGAATGTGGTGCAAAAGTTGAGGTTATTTCTAAGCGAATCGAGGCCGCTGACCCCCAAAACGCGGATGTCCTGTCCGCACGCGCTTTGGCTGATCTGTCGATCCTGCTTGAATTCACCGAACGTCATCTCAAGCCGGGGGGCGTTTCGCTGTTCCCGAAAGGGGTGACTTGGAAAAAAGAAGTGGATAACGCGCGAGAGCGATGGCGATTCGATTTGGAACCTATTACAAGTTTAACTGAACCCGACGCGGTCGTGCTGAAAATCAAGGGAGTTGCTCGTGTCTGACTTATCCCGCCCGGATGGGCCCCGTATCATAGCGGTCGCTAATCAAAAGGGCGGAGTGGGAAAGACAACGACAGCGATTAACCTTGCAGCAGCGCTGGTTGAAGCAGGGATGCGCGTTCTGGTGGTGGATCTTGATCCGCAGGGCAATGCCTCTACCGGGCTTGGTATTGAACCGGAAAATCGCGACTACACCACCTATGATTTGTTGGTCGATGATGCGCCGTTGTCTGAGGTGATCCGGGCAACTGAGATTGAAGATCTTTGCGTCATTCCGGCCACCGTTGACCTGAGTTCGGCCGATATCGAGCTTTTTGCCAATGAAAAGCGCAGTTTCCTTTTGCATGATGCGCTGCGGCAGACGGCAATGGATGACTATGATTGGGACTATGTCCTGATCGATTGCCCGCCGTCTTTGAACCTGTTGACAGTCAACGCCATGGTCGCGGCGCATTCGGTCTTGATCCCGTTGCAAAGCGAGTTCTTTGCCTTGGAAGGCGTGTCGCAACTGATGCTGACCATTCGCGAGGTTCGCCAGGCTGCCAACCCCGATCTAAGGATCGAGGGTGTCGTGTTAACCATGTATGATCGCCGTAACAACCTGTCTCAACAGGTTGAACAGGACGCGCGCGATAATCTGGGTGAATTGGTGTTCAGAACCGTTATCCCGCGAAATGTGCGTGTCAGCGAAGCGCCATCTTATGCTTTGCCGGTTCTGAACTACGATACGAATTCACTGGGCGCGCGGGCCTATCGCGCACTGGCAGAGGAAATTGTTTCGAATCATCAAAAGCTTGCAGCTTAAACCGGGGAGGGCACAATGACAGAAAAGAAGAACAAGCCACGCGGCCTGGGCCGAGGATTGTCCGCACTTATGGCGGATGTAAATCCGGATCCTGTGAGCACCCAGGCAGAGGCGCCCAGAAACGCCGAAATCCTGGTTCCAATCGAAAAGGTCACGGCAAATCCCGATCAGCCACGGCGTCAGTTTCTTCAGGAAGACCTGGATGATCTGACTGCTTCGATCAAGGAAAAGGGCGTCCTGCAGCCGCTGATCGTGCGTCCCCGTGATGGTGGGATGTATGAGATCGTCGCCGGGGAACGCCGCTGGCGGGCAGCACAGGCCGCGCAACTGCACGAGGTTCCGGTCCTGATCCGGGACTATGACGATCTGGAGATGCTTGAAGTTGCGATCATCGAGAACATTCAGCGCTCTGATCTGAATGCGATGGAAGAGGCGCAGAGCTACAAGCAGCTGATGGAAAAGTTCGGCCATACCCAGGAGCGTATGGCAGAGGCCTTGGGGAAGAGCCGCAGCCATATTGCGAACCTGGTGCGCCTGCTGCATCTTCCCAAGGATGTGCAGCAGCTTGTTCAGGATCGCAAGCTGTCCGCCGGGCATGCTCGGGCTTTGATCACATCTGATAACGCATCCGATCTGGCCAGAAAGATCGTGAAGGGCGGCTTGTCGGTTCGCGCAACCGAGACATTGGTGAAGAAGGACGCGGCCGGCGCCACACCATCTACGGCGTCCAAAAAGCCGCGCAAGGATGTTGAGAAGGATGCCGATACCCGCGCGCTTGAGGGGGATCTTTCGGCCATGTTGCGGATGAAAGTTTCCATCGATCACAAGCCGGGCGGGGAAACCGGATCGGTTACGATCAGCTATGAGACGCTCGATCAGCTGGATGAGCTGTGCAATCTTCTTAGCCGTTAGGCCGGGTCCAGATAAAGATCAGAACGCCGGACAGAACCAGGGCCTGAATCGCAAGCACATGGGACGGCGCACCCATTACAAGGGACAATAGAAAAACGGCGGCAATCGATCCGGTTGCCGCCTTTTTTGCGGTTGGGAGAATTGCTCCGTTGTCGCGCCAATCCAGGATCATGGGGCCAAAGGTGGGGTGGGAGATGATCCAATTGTGCAGCCGCTCCGACGAGTTGGCAAAAAAGAACGTCGCAAGAAGAAGGAAGGGGACAGTTGGCAGCAGAGGCAGAACAACACCCAAAAGGCCAAGCGCCACGCAGAACAATCCCAGCCCGGCATAAATGTAGCGCATGTGATTAGCCCACCAATAGGTCACGCAGGATGGCGTTCAGGACTGGCCGCCCTTGATCCGTTGCACAAAGTCTCCGATCAGAGATAGTCACCATACCGAGGTTGGCAAGGTTGATGAGTTGTTCCTGCTCCAACGGAGCCTGCGCCACAGAAGCATAGCGATCCAGGTCGACACCTTCCACCAGCCGAAGACCCATCATCAGAAGTTCGGCAGCGGCTTCGGAATGGTCCAGACTTTCTCGCAAGGATTCCCCGGTTCCCTTTGAAACGGCCTCGAGCCAGGCACCGGGGGCGCGGTAGGTTTCGGTGGCATAGCGTATACCGCCCATGGTGATCCGCCCATGCGCGCCGGGACCGATGCCAAGGTAATCTCCGTAGCGCCAGTAGATCTGGTTGTGGCGGCTTTCAGCGCCGGGGCGGGCGTGGTTGGAGATCTCATAGGCGGGCATGCCATGAGCGGCACAGATGTCCTGCGTTAGCTGATACATATCGGCCGCGCTGTCATCGCTGGGCAGATCGCGCAGCTTACCACGGGCATAACGGTCGCCAAAGGCGGTGCCATCCTCGATGGTCAGCTGGTACAGCGACAGGTGGTCGATGGCCATCGACAGGGCGGTTTGCAGCTCTGTCTCCCAGTCCTGGGGTGTCTGGCCCTGGCGCGCATAGATCAGATCGAAACTGACACGGTCGAAACAACTCCGGGCGATATCAAAGGCAGCTCTGGCTTCCGCGACAGAGTGGATCCTGCCCAGGCGGCGGAGGTCTTCATCATTGAGCGCCTGGATCCCCATGGAGATCCGGTTGACCCCGGCATCGCGATAGCCTGCAAACCTGCCCGCCTCAACAGAACCCGGGTTGGCTTCCAGCGAGATTTCGATGTCATTGGCAAAGGGCCAGATTTCGCGTGCGGCCTCGATCACCGCCGCAACCGTATCCGGGTGCATCAAGGATGGCGTGCCGCCGCCAAAGAAGATCGTGTTAAGGACCCGGCCGCGCAGCGCCTCGGGCGTGCGTGCAAGTTCCTGGTTATAGGATTTAACCCATTGTTTTTGATCAATATTAGCCGTGACATGGCTGTTGAAGTCGCAATAGGGGCATTTGGCCTGGCAAAAGGGCCAATGCACGTAAAGACCAAAGCCCCCGTTGCGCCAATCATCCAGCAGATCGGTCATTCACCGAAACAGCCCTTGATGAACTTTGCGACCGCATCGCCGCGATGGCTGATCTTGTTCTTCTCCCAACGATCCATCTCGGCAAAGGTCACGTCATGGCCTTCGGGCACGAACATCGGATCATAGCCAAAGCCCTCGGCGCCACGGATCGGCCAGATCAGGTGACCGGGGGCCACGCCCTCGAACACCTCGTCATGGCCATCGGGCCAGGCCAGAACCAGCGTGCAGCGGAACTGCGCAAGCCGGGGATGCGGCGCGTTCTTGGCTTCCAGCTCTTCATGGGCGCGGGTCATTGCCTTCATGAAATCGCGGCCATTGCCCGTTTCTGCCCAATCGGCGGTATAGACGCCCGGCGCGCCGTCCAGCGCATCGATGGTGATGCCGGAGTCATCTGACAGGGCAGGGAGGCCGGTTGCCTTGGCCGCCGCATGGGCCTTGATCCGGGCATTGCCGACAAAAGAGTCCTCAGTTTCCTCCGGTTCCGGCAGGTCCATGTCGGCCGCACCAACTACCGAAACGCCATAGGGCTGGAGGAGATGCGCCATCTCCTCCAGCTTGCCCTTGTTGTGGGTGGCGATCAGCAGCCGCTCACCTTCGAACTTGCGGGTCATGCGCAGGCGGCCTTCTGCATCTCGGCCAGCTCGGCAGTGCCCTGGGCGGCCAGATCCATCAGGTTGTTCATCTGCTCGCGCGAAAACATCGAACCTTCGGCGGACATCTGCACTTCGATCAGCTTGCCCGACCCGGTCATGATGAAGTTGCCATCGACGCCGGCCTCGGAATCTTCGGGGTAGTCCAGATCTAGCACCGGCTGGCCGGCATAGATGCCGCAGGACACGGCCGCGACAGGATCGATTAGCGGATCAATCGAGACATCGCCCGCCTTCATCAGCTTGTTCACCGCCAGGCGCAGCGCGACCCAGCCGCCGGTGATCGAGGCGCAGCGGGTGCCGCCATCGGCCTGCAGAACATCGCAGTCGATGCTGATCTGGCGCTCACCCAGGGCCACGCGATCCACACCGGCGCGCAGGGCACGGCCAATCAGGCGCTGGATCTCGACGGTACGCCCGCCCTGTTTGCCGGCGGCAGCCTCCCGGCGCATCCGGGTGTTGGTGGCGCGGGGCAGCATGCCGTATTCGGCGGTGACCCAACCCAGACCCGATCCCTTGATGAAGGGCGGCACGCGGTCCTCGATGGTGGCGGTGCACAGAACATGAGTGTCGCCCACCTTGATCAGGCAGGAGCCTTCGGCATGCTTGGTGAAGCCGGTTTCGATCGAAATCGGGCGCATCTCGTTCAACTGTCGTCCAGAGGGTCGCATGGAGTATCCTTTTGTTGCTGGCCTTCGGATAGCCCTGTGGGTGCGCGGGATGCAAGCACGATTGACCTTTGTGCGCAGGCCTCTTTAATGGCAATCCGGAAACCGGTTCCTATCTATATAGCGTTCAGCCGCTGAAATGCTCATGACAGATGCAAATGACATCCTGAAAGACATGAACGACCGCTCGCGGGACGTGTTCCGGGCGGTGGTGCAATCCTATCTCGAAAGCGGTGATCCCGTCGGCAGCCGCACCCTGACCCGATCCTTGAGCGAGAAGGTCAGCGCCGCGACCGTGCGCAACGTGATGCAGGATCTCGAATTCCTCGGCCTGCTCGATAGTCCGCATATCAGCGCCGGCCGGGTGCCGACGCAGATGGGGCTGCGGATGTTTGTCGACAGCCTGCTGGAGGTCGAGGATCTGAAGGCCCAGGACCGGGAAAAGATCGACGCGACGCTGGGGCGAAACTCAGGCGATGTCAGCGGTATGCTGGACCGCGTTGGTGCCGCGCTTTCTGGTGTGACGCAGGGCGCCTCATTGGTGCTGACGCCGAAACACGAGGCTGAGATCCGCCATATCGAATTCGTCTCGCTCGGGCACGACCGGGCCATGGTGGTTCTGGTGTTTTCCGATGGGCATGTCGAAAACCGCCTGTTCACACCGCCGCCGGGCCAGACGCCCAGCTCGATGCGCGAGGCAGCAAACTTCCTCAACGCCCTGGTGGAGGGGCGCACCCTTAGCGATGTGCGCCGCGACATGCAGGAAGAGATCACAGCCCGCCGCCAGGAGATCGACAACCTGGCGCATGATCTGATCGAAAGCGGGCTGGCCGCCTGGGAAGACAACGACAGCGATCAGGCCCGCCTGATCGTGCGGGGGCGCGCGAATCTTCTGGCCGATGGTGGCGCCACCAAGGAGCTGGATCTGATCCGCAGCCTGTTTGACGATCTGGAGCGCAAGCAGGATATTGCCGAATTCCTCGAACTCACCGAGGAAGGCGAAGGCGTGCGCATTTTTATTGGCTCGGAAAACAAACTTTTCTCACTTTCGGGTTCCTCTTTGGTGGTGTCTCCCTATATGAACGCGGATCGAAAGGTGATTGGTGCGGTTGGGGTGATTGGCCCGACCCGCCTGAACTACGGACGGATTGTGCCCATCGTGGACTATACGGCGCAACTGGTCGGCAAATTGCTGTCAGACCGGAGTTAGAGGTGAAAAATGGCAGAGCCCAAGAACGACGATTTTCTCGATGATATCGCGAATGCCGAGGCCGAAGAGCTGGCGGCCCAGACCGAAGAATTTGACGACGCGGAACTGGAACTGGACGCCCTGCGCGCCGAGCGGGACGAGTTCAAGGACCGTTTCATGCGCGCCTTGGCCGATGCGGAAAACGCCCGCAAGCGTGGCGACAAGGCACGCCGCGAGGCCGAACAATACGGTGGGTCGAAACTGGCGCGCGACATGCTGCCGGTCTTTGACAACATGAAACGCGCCGTGGAATCCGCCACCGAAGAGCAAAAGCAGGTCTCTGCCGCCCTGATCGAAGGTGTCGAGCTGACCATGCGTGCGCTGCTGGGTGTCTTCGAAAAGCATGGCATCCGCATCGTCTCGCCGCAGGTGGGTGACAAGTTCGACCCGCAGGTGCACGAAGCCATGTTCGAAGCCCCGGTGCCCGGCACCAAGGCCGGCGATATCATCCAGGTTTCCGCCGAAGGGTTCATGCTGCACGACCGCCTTCTGCGTCCGGCGCAGGTCGGGGTATCCTCCACCCCTGCGTAACGCGCATCTCACGGATAGAATTGAAAAAGGCGGCCCCGCAGGGTCGCCTTTTCTTTTACTTGGCCGCGTCCTTCAGGCGATAGAGCGCCTCCAGCGCTTCACGTGGGGTCAGATCGTCCGGGTGAATGTCGCTCAGGAGGTCATCCACCGGTGACGGGCCCGCAGCAGGTTTTGGCTGCGGCGGCGGGGCGGCGGCAAACAGCGGCAGATCGTCGATCTGGATCTTGGCGCCCGCGCCTTCACGGCTGCCTTGTTCCAGCATGTCGAGCACGTCCCGCGCTCGCGCCACCACCGAGGACGGCAAGCCGGCCAGCTGCGCCACCTGAACACCATAAGACCGGTCGGCCGCACCTTTCTTGACCTCGTGCAGGAAGATCACTTCGCCTTCCCATTCCTTCACGGTGACGGTGGCGTTGTCGACGCCTTCCAGCTTGTTCGCGAGCTGTGTCAGCTCGTGATAGTGGGTTGCGAATAGCGCGCGGGAGCGATTCACCTCATGCAGGTGTTCCAGCGTCGCCCAGGCGATAGAGAGGCCGTCATAGGTCGCCGTGCCGCGGCCGATCTCATCAAGGATCACCAGCGCGCGGTCATCGGCTTGGTTCAGGATCGCGGCGGTTTCCACCATCTCCACCATGAAGGTCGAGCGGCCCCGCGCCAGATCGTCGGAGGCGCCGACGCGGCTGAACAGCTGGCTGACAAGGCCGATATGGGCGGCCTCGGCGGGCACATAGCTGCCCATTTGCGCCAGCAGCGCGATCAGCGCGTTCTGCCGCAGGAAGGTCGACTTACCGGCCATGTTGGGACCGGTCAGAAGCCAGATTGCAGCGCCATCGCTTGCAGACAGATCACAATCATTGGCCACGAAACTGTCGCCACCCTGCTGCCGCAGTGCCTGTTCAACGACCGGGTGTCGTCCGCCCTCCACGTGAAACGCACGGGAGTTGTCCACTTTGGGCCGGGTCCAGTTTTCACCGCGTGCGAGATCGGCCAGGGCGGTGACAAGATCCAGCTCCGCCAGCCCCTTGGCAGCGGTATTGAGCCGCGCGGCTGTTTCCAGAATGGCGCCAGAAAGCCTTTCATAGAGCCGCTTTTCGATCTCCAGCGCCCGGTTGCCGGCATTGAGGATCCGGGTCTCGATCTCGCTCAGCTCCACCGTGGTGAAGCGCACTTGATTTGCGGTGGTTTGACGATGGATATAGGTTTCCGACAAGGGCGCTGAGAGCATCTTGTCCGCGTGGGTCGCGGTGGTTTCGATGAAATAGCCCAGCACATTGTTGTGCTTGATCTTCAGCGAGGCGATGCCGGTGTATTCGGAATACTTCTGCTGCATCCCGGCGATGACCGAACGACCTTCGTCGCGCAGGGTGCGCGCCTCGTCCAACTCGGGATCATAGCCAGCCGCAATAAACCCGCCGTCGCGCGCCATCAGCGGCGGTTCAGCCACCAGTGACGCATCCAGCAGCGACAGAAGGTCGTCAAATCCCAGAAGGTCGCGTACCGCGCCTGCGATCAGATCGGGAAGGTCTTGCCCCTCGCACATCTGGGCAATGGTTTCTGCCTGCATCAGCCCGTTGCGAATGGCGGCCAGATCCCGCGGCCCGCCGCGTTCCAGCGCAAGGCGGGACAGGGCGCGATCCAGATCCGGAGTCTTGCGCAGGGCGGCGCGAATATCTTGCGACAGCTGCGTCGCCTCCACCGCAAAATCCAGTGCCGCAAGACGTGCGTCGATCACATCCAGATTGCGCGAGGGGCTGGCCATGCGCTGTTCCAGCAGCCGCGCACCGCCGGGGGTGACGGTCCGGTCCACGACGGACAACAGCGATCCGGCACGCCCCCCCGACAGGGAGCGAGTCAGCTCCAGGCTGGCGCGGGTGGAGGCATCGATCTGCACCACCCGGTCCTGCGCTTCCTGCACCGGGGGCTGCAACAGCGGCAGTTTGCCCTTCTGGGTGATCTCCAGATAGTCGATCAGCGCGCCCATCGCCGAAACTTCGGCGCGGGAGAAGGTGCCAAAGCCATCTAGCGCGCCGACGTTGAACAGGGCGCAGATGCGTTTCTCGGCGGCAGTGCTGTCAAAGCTGGCCTTGCCGAGCGGGGTCAGCGGGATCTTGTATTCATCGGCCAAGGGTCGGGTGGCGTCATAGGGTGGACCATCGGCGACGATCAGTTCGGAGGGCGCCAGCCGTGCCAGTTCCGGCGACAGGCGCACGCGGGCAATCGGCATCACGTGAAACGCACCGGTTGAGATATCCGCCCAAGCCAGCGCCGCCTCGTCCCTGAGTTCAGAGTAGGAAACCAGGAAGTTGTGGCGCCGCGCCTCCAGCAGCGAATCCTCGGTCAGCGTGCCGGGGGTCACCAGCCGCACCACGTCGCGTTTCACCACGGATTTGGAGCCGCGTTTCTTGGCCTCGGCGGGGCTTTCGAGCTGTTCGCCCACGGCAACGCGGAAGCCTTTGCGGATCAGGGTCAGCAGGTAGCCTTCGGCGGCATGCACGGGAACGCCGCACATGGGGATGTCTTCGCCTTCGTGCTTGCCGCGTTTGGTCAGGGCGATGTCCAGCGCTTCGGCGGCATTGACCGCGTCCTCAAAGAACATCTCGTAGAAGTCGCCCATCCGATAAAAAAGCAACGCATCGGGATGCGCTGCCTTAATCTCAAGATACTGCGCCATCATGGGCGTCACGGTCATGCAAGATCCCCCGGAAGTAGTCGCCCGACATTTACTATGCAGACGGTCCAAGGAAAACCCGGTAGCGGTGGATCAGCTATGGGGCCGCGGCCAGGGCGGTCAGAACAGCACCCCAAGCGACTGAGGACTGTAGTTCGCGATCGACAGAGAGACGGTGCCCAGTTGCTTTTGCACGTTCAATGCCACCAGGCGCGCGGCGGTCTCTTCCATATTGGCATCGACCATCGCGCCAATACCCATGCGTGTTGCATCCTCCAGCTTACTGACAGTCTCGTTCTGGCTGGCAATCCGGCTGGCCGAAGAGCCAAGCGCCGCAGCGCCGTTGACGGCAAATTGCAGGAAGCCTTCGAGCTCTCCCAAAGCGGCCATTGCACTGGCTTGATCGGTAATCGCGCTGCGACCGTTGATGTCAAAGGCAGGATCGCCTTCAAAATCGGCTGTATCCACGTCGATCATCGACAGCGATACCCCGCCCGAGCCATCGCGATCCAGCGACGCGGCGACTGACAGGCTGGAGGCGCCACTGCCGTTGACATCGCTCTTCAGCAAGTTGACCCCATTGAACTGGGTCGATGAGATGATCGAATTGATCTGATCGGTTTTGTGCTGCATCTGCGCTTCGATCTTTGCATAGTCGACCGAGCCGCTGCTGGCCATGATCGCC
This sequence comes from Phaeobacter sp. PT47_59, assembly GCF_028890025.1. Classification (NCBI taxonomy): domain Bacteria; kingdom Pseudomonadati; phylum Pseudomonadota; class Alphaproteobacteria; order Rhodobacterales; family Roseobacteraceae; genus Phaeobacter; species Phaeobacter sp. PT47_59. The sequence goes on along the minus strand of NZ_JARCJL010000020.1, from coordinate 5,589 downwards.
AGCTCTTTCATCTCTGTCACCGTTTCGGCGATCCGCTCAGCGCCGACCGCGGCGACAGCCACCGTTGCTTCACCCAGAGAGAGAACCTTGGAGGTGGTGTTGAAGGCAGCGGCGTCGCTTTCCATGATCTGGGAAATCGCCCAGATTGCGGCATTGTCCTTCGCGCTGTTCACTTCCCGCCCGGTGGCGACGTTGTCTTGCACTTGTTGATACTGATCGACGGTGCCGCCCAACATCTGCAGCGCCGTCATGGCACCGCTGTTTGTATTGATACTCGTCATACTGCGCATCCCATGTTTACCCTGACTGCCGAGTTTCGGCAGCGGATGTGGTTGGTCAGAAATGATGGTATGCCCTTCTGACATATGCAGCCCGGGCCCGTGGTTTTTGGCCCAGGCGCCACCCGTTTGACGGGTGCTGTTCATAAGTATTAACGAAATGCAGCCCCCAGACGGCTAAACCATGTCAGCAATGTGGCGGACTCCATCGGCTTTTATTTGAAATAATATTGCTTTTTAGGGGGCGATTTCTTTCTGGTTCGGATTGAGGGGCGCGCATGGCTGGGATATGACTGTGCCCGATTAGGAGAGGACACCGACAGCCCATGCCCAAAGCGAAGATCACCAACGAAGAGGCGCTTGCCTTTCACCTGGAGCCCACCCCCGGCAAATGGGAGATCAACGCGACCGTCCCGATGACCACGCAACGGGATCTGTCGCTGGCCTATTCGCCCGGAGTTGCGGTGCCCTGCGAGGCCATCGCCGAGAACCCGGAAACCGCCTATGACTACACCAACAAGGGCAACCTGGTGGCGGTAATCTCCAACGGGACGGCGGTTCTGGGCCTTGGGAACCTTGGCGCGCTGGGCTCGAAACCGGTGATGGAAGGGAAATCGGTCCTGTTCAAACGCTTTGCCGATGTGAACTCGATCGATATCGAATTGGACACCGAGGACCCGGATGAATTCATCAAGGCGGTGCGCCTGATGGGTCCGACCTTTGGCGGTATCAACCTGGAAGACATCAAGGCGCCCGAGTGTTTCATCATCGAGCAGCGCCTGAAGGAAGAGATGGACATCCCCGTCTTCCACGACGACCAGCACGGTACGGCGGTGATCTGTGCGGCGGGTTTGATCAACGCGCTGCATATCTCGGGCAAGAAGATCGAGGATGTGAAGATCGTCCTCAACGGGGCAGGGGCCGCTGGCATTGCCTGTATCGAACTGTTGAAATCCATGGGCGCGCGCCATGACAACTGCATCGTCTGCGACACCAAGGGCGTGATCTACCAGGGCCGCACCGAAGGCATGAACCAGTGGAAATCGGCCCATGCGGTGAAGACCGAGCTGCGTACTCTTGAGGAAGCCATGCAGGGCGCGGATGTGTTTCTGGGCGTATCGGTCAAGGGCGCGGTGACGCAGGAGATGGTCAAGTCGATGGCTGACAATCCGGTGATCTTCGCCATGGCCAACCCGGACCCCGAGATTACCCCGGAAGAGGCCCATGAGGTGCGCGTCGATGCCATTGTCGCCACGGGTCGCTCGGACTACCCCAACCAGGTGAACAACGTTCTGGGCTTTCCCTACCTGTTCCGCGGCGCGCTCGACATCAACGCCCGCGCCATCAATGACGAGATGAAGATCGCCTGCGCCCACGCCCTGGCCGCGCTGGCGCGCGAAGACGTGCCGGACGAGGTGGCGCTGGCCTATGGCAAGTCGCTCAGCTTTGGTCGCGACTATATCATTCCGACGCCCTTTGATCCGCGTCTGATCCACCGGATCCCGCCTGCGGTTGCCAAGGCGGGCATGGACACCGGCGCCGCACGCCGCCCGATCATCGACATGGAGGCCTATGAGATCAGCCTCAAGAGCCGCATGGATCCGACCGCCTCGATCCTGCGCGGCCTGAATGCCCGCGCGCGTTCGGCCCAGTCGCGGATGATCTTTGCCGAAGGCGACGATCCCCGCGTGCTGCGCGCTGCCGTCACCTATCAGCGCTCCGGCTTTGGCAAGGCGCTGGTGGTGGGCCGCCCCGACGATGTGAAGGCCAAGCTGGAAACCGCGGGCCTTGGCGATGCGGTGCGCGAGCTGGAGGTGGTCAATGCCGCCAATACCCAGCATTTCGACACCTACAAGGATTTCCTGTTCAACCGCTTGCAGCGCAAGGGCTTTGACCGCAAGGATATCCACCGCCTGGTGGGCCGTGACCGGCATGTGTTCTCGGCGCTGATGCTGGCGCATGGTCACGGCGACGGTCTGGTTACCGGGGCAACCCGGAAATCCGCACACGTCATGGACCAGATCAACCACGTCTTTGACGCCGATGCCAAACATGGTGCCGCGGGCGTGACGGCTCTACTCCACAAAGGTCGCATCGTGCTGATCGGCGATACGCTGGTGCATGAATGGCCGGATGAAAACGATCTGGCCACCATTGCCGAGCGCGCCGCCGGGGTCGCCCGCCACATGGGGCTGGAGCCGCGCGTGGCCTTTGTCAGCTTCTCCACCTTCGGCTACCCGGTATCGGAACGCGCCGAGAAGATGCATATCGCCCCCGGCGTTCTGGATAAGCGCGGCGTCGATTTCGAATACGAAGGCGAGATGACCGTGGACGTGGCCCTGAACGCCAAGGCACAGGAGAACTACCCTTTCCAGCGCCTGTCCGGCCCGGCCAATATCCTGGTGGTGCCCGCGCGGCACTCGGCCTCGATCTCGGTCAAGCTGATGCAGGAGATGGGCGGCGCCACTGTGATTGGCCCGATCCTGTCTGGCGTCGACAAGCCGATCCAGATCTGCTCCACCACCTCCACCGCCAATGACGTGTTGAACATGGCGGTCTTGGCCGCCTGCAACATCGGCTAGGGGCGCATAATGGCGATCTGGAACCTGGGCTCGATCAATGCCGATATGGTCTACACCCTGCCGCATCTGCCGCAGGCCGGAGAGACCCTGGCGGCTACGGATTTTGCCCAGTTCCTGGGCGGCAAGGGGGCGAATATGTCCGTCGCCGCCGCCCGCGTCGGCTCGCATGTCTGCCATATCGGTGCGGTGGGGCCGGAAGGGATTTGGGCGCGGGACAGGTTGATGGAATATGGCGTCGATACCCGCCATATCGCGCAGATCGATACCCCCACCGGCCATGCCATCGTCGCGGTGGATCAGGCGGGGGAAAACCAGATCATCCTGTTTCCCGGCGCCAACCGGGCGATCCATTCCGATCAGCTGGGACAGGCGCTGTCCTCTGCCTCTGCCGGGGATATTCTGGTGATGCAGAATGAAACCAACCTGCAGGTCGAGGCCGCCAAGATGGGGCGTGATCTGGGCCTGCGGGTCGCCTATGCTGCAGCCCCCTTTGAGGCCGACGCCGTGCAGGCGGTTTTGCCCCATCTCGACATCCTGTTCATGAACGAGGTGGAAGCCCGCCAGCTTCAGGAAGCCACGGGCCTCGCGCCCGAGGCGCTGGGCGTTTCGGATGTGATCGTCACCCTGGGCGCAAAGGGCGCTCGCCATGTCCATGGTCCAAGCGGAACAACGCAAGACATCCCCGCGCTGCCCGTGACCCCGGTTGATACCACCGGGGCAGGGGATACTTTTACCGGTTATGTGCTGGCCGGTCTGGATCGCGGCATGCCGATGGCCCAGGCGATGGCCCAGGCCGCCCGCGCAGCGGCCCTGATGGTGACACGTCATGGCACCGCCGATGTCATTCCCGACCTGAAAGAGGTCCAGGACGCGCGCTTCTGACTTTGCCCTCTTTGGCTGGCAATCGCGCAACAAGGCTGCGCGCGCGGCATGCCCTATTGTATTTTACGGTGATATAGTGACGCAGGTCTTCACCGACAGAACAATATCGTACTGGTCAATTATCAAGCCATACCATTGTAAAACATACAGTTTTTGGAAGGCCAAAATTTAAGCATACCAAAAGTACTTCTGCGCTGCGATTTTCAAAACCCGATATTTCTTCAACCTTGTGCGGCATTGTTTAAGGGGTTTATGGCTACTGCTTTCCCAGGTGGAAAGGAGCCCGATATGTCCCTTCGAATGCGAATTGTTGTTTCCCTTCTGGTCAGTTCGCTGATCGCCATTGCCATTGTCACCGTGCCTCTGTTTCTTGGCCTCAATCGTCTTTCAGAGGAGGGGACATACCGCGAGCTGCATCAGTTCGAAGCGCGTATCTCCTCCGAAATCGAGGGGCGCCAGCAGCTTGCCCTGACCACTGCACAGGCGGTTGCCTCGATCCCCGAGGTTCAGCGCGCCGGGGGGGGGCGTGGCAGCATTTGAGCGGCGATTCGTCCCATGGTGAGGGCAGGCATGGATGTGCCGCACGATTTGTGCGCATGTTCAACGTATTGAGTTCTGTATTGATACTTTGGTGTGCAGCAAACCGGTTTTTCCGTATCAATCGCAACACATGTCCGATGCCCTAAGGGATTCTTAGGAAACGGGTACCAATGCTGCGCACGCATCATGCTGATGCTTATGCATTGTTTTCACGTGTGATCGCACCTAGTGAAAGGATCCGTTTGCCATGCCCAATTTTCTTTATCGGTTGCCGACCCGTATCTATGCCATGGCCGGGTTGGCCGTTGTTCTTGCCGCTGCTCTGACCTTTGCGCTGCTATCCCGCGCCGTGGACAATGCCTACGAGATGCGCGAAAATGAACTCGATAGCCTCACTGACGTCATGGTCGGCATTCTGGCGGATCTCGACGCACAGGTTCAAAGAGGGGCATTGACGCTGGACGATGCTCAGGCGCGCGGAATTACTGCGGTTGAGCTGCCGCGTTTCGGCACTGCTGGCTATTTCTTTGCCTTGAACCAGCAATACAATATGCTGGCTCATCCGACTGCGCCGCAGATGAAAGGTAAGGATCAAACGGGTTTCAAGGATGTAAACGGCGTTCTAATCTTTCAGGAAATGAAAAAGGTCGCAGAGCAATACGGGGCTGGGTCGGTCATTTATCACTTCAGTAAACCCGGCTCGGATATCCCAGAGGCCAAGATGGGTTTCGTGAAACTGTTCGAACCCTGGGGATGGATCATCGGCACCGGTGCCTATGTCGCTGATATCGAGGCTGATATTGCCGTCATGCGCAATTTCGCCATGGTTGCCCTGGTTGTCGGCTTGGCGGCCATGTGTGTGGTATCGTATTTCCTTGCGTGCAGCGTCATCAAACCGGTCAACCGGCTCAAGAGACGGATGCAGTCCATGGCGGACGGTGATCTAGACACCGAGATCAAGGGAATTGGGCGGCGTGATGAGGTCGGCAATATGGGGCGTACACTGGATGTTCTGCGTCAATCTCTGATCCGGCATCGGGACCGCGAAGCGAAGCAAAAAGAACTCGACGCGGCATCGCAGGCGCGTGTGGTGCAGACCCTGACAAGCCGTTTATCGATGCTGGCTAACGGCGACCTGACCGCCCGTATCGACAGCGCCTTTTCCGAAGAATATGAACAGCTCCGGTCAGATTTCAATCGCACGGTTGATAATCTTAGTGCTACAGTTGTGCAGGTGGTCGAGTCCGCCGCCAGCATCCGCAATGGCGCGGCCGAGATCAGCCAGTCCTCGGACGACCTGTCGCATC